>JAEYRQ010000589.1 GCA_023435545.1 Pseudomonadota bacterium
GCCGTCGGCCAATCCCTTGGGCCCGACGATGAGCTGCCAGGGAAGACCGATGACATCCATCGCCGCGAACTTTGCCCCCGCCCGCTCGCCGGTGTCGTCGTAGAGAACGTCCCGGCCGGCACCCTGAAGCCTGGCATAGAGATCCTCGCACGCCGCATCGGTCGCCTGATCGCCCGGTTTCAGGTTGATCAGCCCGACATCGAACGGCGCGACCGACTCCGGCCAGATGATGCCGGCGTCATCATGTCCGGCCTCGATGAGGGCGGCGACGAGGCGGGACGGGCCGATGCCGTAGGATCCCATATGCACCGGGCGCTCGACACCGTCCGGGCCGGCGACGAATGCCTTCATCGGGGCGGAATACTTGGTGCCGAAATAGAAGATGTGGCCGACCTCGATGCCGCGCGCCGAGATCCGGCGCTCCTCGGGCACCTCCGCCTCGAAGCGGGAGGGATCATGCTTCTCGTCCGTCGCGGCGTAGGACGAGAGCCATTCACTAACAGTCGGCGACAGATCCGACTGGAAATCGGTGTCCTCGCCCGGCGTCGGCAGATCGAGCAGCGCCTTGTCGCAGAACACCTCGCTCTCGCCGGTCTTGGCCAGGATGATGAACTCGTGGCTCATGTCGCCGCCGATCGGACCGGAATCGGCGGCCATGGGGATCGCCTTCAGTCCGAGACGCGCGAACGTTCTCAGATAGGCGACGAACATCCGGTTGTAGGACGCCCTCGCGCCCTCCTGATCGAGATCGAAGGAATAGGCGTCCTTCATCAGGAACTCGCGAGAGCGCATCACGCCGAAGCGCGGCCGCACCTCGTCCCGGAACTTCCACTGGATGTGGTAGAGGTTCAGCGGCAAGTCGCGGTAGCTGCGGACATAAGCGCGGAAGATCTCGGTGATCATTTCCTCGTTGGTCGGCCCGAACAGCATGTCCCGCTCGTGCCTGTCCCGGATTCGCAGCATCTCCTTGCCGTAGTCGTCGTAGCGCCCGCTCTCGCGCCACAGATCGGCGGACTGGATCGTCGGCATCAGAAGCTCGATCGCCCCGGCGCGATTCTGCTCCTCGCGCACCACCTGCTCGACCTTGCGAAGCACCTTCAGCCCCATCGGAAGCCACGCGTAGATGCCGGCGGCCTCCTGGCGGATCATCCCGGCGCGCAGCATCAGCCGGTGGGAAACGATCTCAGCCTCCTTCGGAGTCTCCTTCAGTATCGGCAGGAAATAGCGGGAAAGGCGCATGGAGATCGGCACCGTGTTGTTTGGGATCGTCGCGCGACACAAAGCGCATCGACGGACAAAACACAAGGGCGTGGAGCGCCCCGCCACGGCTGGCCCGCCGCGTCCGAGTCCGTTCGCAGTACGAACCGACAGGCGCAATTGCGGACATACAGTTCCGCAGCCGTGTCGCACACAGAAACATATTGCAACGCTGTGTGAGGCCTGTAATATCGCTGCATAAAAAAGAGGCCATCTGCCCATCAAGTCTTGCTAACGCGAGGCGAAACGGTCCAGGTCTCGGGAGGAACGCAACGTCCAGGCACGCCGAAAACGGCGGCCACCGTTGTGTCGTAGGTTCGGCTGAGGTCGCCCGACCGACGGATATCTGATCACTGAAAAGCAAGGCAGCGCCTTGCTTTTTTTATTTGGGCAAACCGCTATCGCTGCGGTCGTGCCCCTCGATAACGCCGTCTCCTTCCGGTCTCACACACCGCGTCATCCCGGAAGTCGCGTCGGCGGCTATCCGGGATCGGGAGCCCACGGCCGGCAATGCCACGGCGTCCTCATCCCGGCTCTACGCGCCTTCGGCGCTCCGGTCGGGATGACGACCAACGAGTCGGACCTTCGATCCGCCGGTATTACAGCGGAACGGAGAAGTCCGGCAGGAACGGGATGTCGTCGAGCGTCACGCCGAGCACCGCGACGACGAGCCACAAGAGCCCGAAGACGATACCCGAGACGATCGTGGTCGCGATGGCCTTGCGAAGCAGCAGCGGGTGGGTCGGGGCACTCGCCGACGAACCCGGCACCACCTCGTCCGCCTCGTCCTGGGTGCGCACACCCCATGGCAGGATGGCGAACAGCACGATCCACCAGATGACCAGATAGATTGCGAGGGCGCTGAGCAGCGTCATGGCAAAGTTGCCGTCCGATCAGGCCTGCTCGAGCTCGACGAGCGTTCCACAGAAATCCTTGGGGTGGAGGAATAGGACCGGCTTGCCGTGGGCACCAATGCGCGGCTCACCCGTGCCCAGCACCCGGGCCCCGTCGCGGACCAGACGGTCGCGTGCCGCCAGGATGTCGTCGACCACGTAGCAGAGATGGTGGATGCCGCCGTCAGGGTTGCGCTCGAGGAACTTCCCGATCGGCGAGCCCTCGCCCAGCCGCTCCAGCAGCTCGATCTTGGTATTGGGCAATTCCACGAAGACGGTCGTCACGCCATGGTCCGGCTGGGGGACGGCATCGGAGACACGGCCGCCGAGCGTGTCGCGATAAACCGCCGTCGCTGCCGCCAGATCCTTCACCGCGATCGCCACGTGGTTGAGGCGTCCGATCATGCCGCTGCTCTCCGCTATCCGTGCCCGCCGCTCATACCCCGAGCACGAAGACGTGGCAAATTGGCTTCTTGCCCCACTTGGCCTGGACTGCATTGCGGACCGCGCGTCGCAGCGCCTCGGCCAGCGCGTCAGGATCGCGCCTGCGGGCGCGGGGCATGGTGTCGAGCGCGGTGTCGACCGTGTCGGCGACGAGTTCGAGGAACGTGTCGCCGTCAGCTGTACGCTCGGGGACGCCGATCAGCTCGATCTCCGGATCGGCAGCAACCTCGCCCCGCTCGTCGACGGCGACGCCGATGCCGATAAACCCGGAGAACGACAGCTTGCGGCGCTCGCGGACCGCCTCGGCATCCTCGCGGATGATCACGCGGCCGTCCTTGTAGAGCCTGCCGGCCGGCGCCTCGTCGACGATCCCCGCCGGCCCCGGCGCGAGCTGCACCATGTCGCCGTTGTAGGCGACGATCACCCGTTCCACACCGATCGACCGCGCCAGGCGGGCGTGCTCGTGAAGGTGCAGCGCCTCGCCGTGAACCGGCACCGCCGCCCGCGGCTTCACCCAGGAATACATGTCGCGCAGTTCGTCGGACCGCGGATGCCCCGAGACATGGACGAGGTGGGTCCGGTCGGTGATCACCTCGATGCCGGCTTTGACCAGAGCGTTGATGACGGAACCCACCTCCCGCTCATTGCCGGGGATGGTGCGGGCCGAATAGATGACCATGTCGCCGCGCGCGAACTCGATGGCGGGATGGTTGCCGGCGGCGATGCGGGTCAGCGCGGCGCGCGGCTCGCCCTGGCTGCCGGTGCACAATACCACCACCCTGTCGCGCGGCAGGCGCTGGTAGCTGTCCTCGCCCAGGAAGGCCGGCAGGCCGTCGAGCAGGCCGAGTTCGCGCGAGACCGCGATGACCCGCTTCATCGCCCGGCCGACGACCACGACCTGCCTGCCGGCTGCGACCGCCGCCTCGCCGACGGAGCGGATGCGCGCGACATTGGACGCGAACGCCGTGACCGCGACCCTATTCTCGGCGGCCTTGACGATCTCGACCAGCGAGCGGCCCACGTCACCCTCGCCCGGAGAGCGGCCGTCGCGGATCACGTTGGTGGAATCGCAGACCAGCGTATCCACGCCTTCCGCACCCAGCGCCACGAACGGAGCCGGATCGAATGGCGCCCCGATGACGGGGTCCGGGTCGACCTTCCAGTCGGCCGTGTGCAGCACGGTACCCGCCGGCGTGCGGATCACCACCGAGTTCGGCTCCGGGATCGAATGGGTGACCGAGATGAGCTCGATGTCGAACGGCTCGACCCGAAACCGCCCGCCGAGGGGCACGATCTCGATCGGGATCTCCGGCGCGCCGTGCTCCTCCGCGAGCTTGGCCGTCAGCAGGCCGGCGGTGAAGGGCGTCGCGTAGACCGGAACGCGCAGGCGCGGCCAGAGGTCTGCCAGGGCGCCGAAGTGATCCTCATGCGCATGGGTGAGCACGATACCGACGAGGCCGGCACGCTCGGCCTCGATGAAGGTCGTGTCCGGCAGGACCAGATCGATGCCCGGCAGATGCTCCTCGGCGGCGAAGCTGACTCCGCAGTCGACCATGAGCCACTTGCGCCCGCGCGACGTGCCGTAGCCATAGAGCGCGAGGTTCATGCCGATCTCGCCGACGCCGCCCAGCGGCAGGAAGACCAGGTCCGGTTTCGCTGCCATCGCGCCCCTCACACCGATGCACCAAGCGAGGCGACGGTCCCGAAATGGACCTCGCCTGCCGCGATGCTCACCCGTTCACCCGTATCGGTCGCGACGACGAGGCATCCGTCCTCGTCCAGCGTCTCGAAGGTCCCCCGCACGGTTCTCTCGCCGATCCGCACGGCGACCGAGCCGCCCAGGCCGGCAGCGCGGGCGAGCCAGTCCGCTCGGACGGACGGCAGCCCCCTGCCCTCGTCCCATTGCGCATAGCGCGAGACCCATGCATCAGAAAGGGCGGCGAACACGGCGCCGGCATCGGCCGCCAGGCCGAGGTCGGCGAGGCACGTGGCGGCATAGGGAACGTCGACCGGCGCGGCCGCGACATTGACGCCGATGCCGATCACCACGGCCGTTGTCCCGCCGGCAAGCGTCTCGGATTCGAGCATGATCCCGGCAAGCTTCGCCCCGCCGGCCAGCACGTCGTTTGGCCACTTCAGTTCGAAGCGGGTGCGGTCGGGTCCGGTCGCGCCATCCAGCGCCGTACACATGTCAAGATCCGGCGCGATCCGCCGGAAGGCATCGGACAGCGCCAGTCCGGCGACGAAACCAAGGCCTGCGGCGGCGGCAACCCGGATCGGGCCGACCAGTAGCAGGCTGGCGCCGAGATTGCCGACGGGCGTCTGCCAGGCCCGGCCGCGGCGTCCCCTGCCCTTCGTCTGGTGCGCGGTGACGACCCACAACGGCCCGCGATCGCCGGATCGGGCGCGATCCAGCGCCTCGTCGTTGGTCGACCCGATGCTGTCGAAGGCTGCGAGGCGGTATCCGGCGGCCGCCGCGGCCGCGCCGAGCGCGAAGCCCATCGTCAGAACAACGACCGGGCGGCGGTTCCGGCAATGGCGACCAGCGGCGCGGGGTACAGGCAATAGAGCAGCATGGCGAAGCCGGAAACACCGAGAACCGCTTTGAGTTCACCACCCATCGGCTCGAAGCGGGCGACCGGCTCGTCGAAATACATGATCTTGACGATGCGCAGGTAGTAGTAGGCACCCACCACGCTGGTCAGCACGCCGATGACGGCCAGGGCGTACAACTCGGCCTCGATCGCGGCGAGGAAGACATAGAACTTGGCGAAAAAGCCGGCGAGCGGCGGAATGCCGGCGAGCGAGAAGAACAGCATCGCCAGCATGAACGCGGCGAACCCGTTATTCCGGGACAGGCCTGCCAGGTCGTCGATGGTTTCGACCGTGGTGTCGCCGCGGCGCATCGCCAGGATGAAGGCGAAGGTGCCGAGCGTCATCACCAGGTAGATCGACATGTAGATGATGACGCCGCGCACGCCCGCCTCGCTGCCGGCGGCAAGGCCCACCAGCGCGTAGCCCATATTGGCGATCGACGAATAGGCCATCAGCCGCTTGATGTTGCGCTGGCCGATGGCGGCGAAGGCGCCGAGCGCCATCGAGGCGATCGAAATGAAGACGATGATCTGCTTCCACTCGCTCGCGAGTGCCGGAAAGCCCTCGATGACCACGCGGACCAGCAGCGCCATCGCAGCGACCTTCGGCGCGGCCGAGAAGAAGGCCGTGACCGGGGTCGGCGCGCCCTCGTAGACGTCGGGCGTCCACATGTGGAACGGCACCGCCGAGATCTTGAAGGCGAGGCCGGCGAGCAGGAACACCAGCCCGAAGATCAGACCGACGGAAGCGCCGGTCGCGGCCACCGAATCAGCGATCCCCGTGAACGACACGGACCCGGTGAAGCCGTAGATGAGCGAGGCGCCGTAGAGCAGCATTCCCGACGACAGCGCGCCGAGGACGAAGTACTTGAGGCCAGCCTCGGTGGAGCGCACCGAATCCCGCTGGATGGCGGCGATCACGTAGAGCGACAGGCTCTGTAGCTCCAGGCCGAGATAGAGCGCGATGAGGTCGTTCGCCGAGACCATGACGAACATGCCGCAGGTCGCCAGCACCATCAGCACCGGATACTCGAACCGGGTCAGATGGCCGTAGCGCATGTAGTCGACCGACAGCAGGATCGCGACCGCAGAGCCGAGCGCGACCAGCGTCTTCATCAGGCGGGCGAACGGGTCGAGCACGAAGGCGCCGCCGAAGGTCGCTACCCCGTCGGCCGGCACCAGCCACACCAGGATTCCCGCAGCGATCAGCAAGGCCATCGACAGGCCGGCGGTGATCGAGGAGTTCCGGTCGTCGCGGAACACGCCGATCATCAGCGCAACCATGGCGCCGACGGCCAGGAGGATCTCCGGCGAGGCCGGCAGAAGGTTGGGAAGGGTCAGGTCCGGCTGCATGGCTGTTCCCTCACTCGGCCAGGGCGGCGAGGCGCGAGGCCTGATCGAGCGCGGCGTGGTACTGGCTCACTAGGTTGTCCACCGAAACGGCGGTCACGTCGAAGATCGGCATGGGATAGACGCCGAACAGGATGGTCAGCGCGACAAGCGGCGCCAGGATCGCGATCTCCCGTCCGGTCAGATCGCGGATCGGTTTCAGGCTCTCCTTGTCGAGCTTGCCGAAGATCACCTTGCGATAGAGCCAGAGCGCGTAGGAGGCCGCCAGGATGATCCCCGTGGTGGCGAAGACCGCGACCCAGGTATTCACCTGGAAGGCGGCAAGAAGCGTCAGGAACTCGCCGATGAAGCCCGAGGTGCCCGGCAGGCCCACATTGGCCATGGTGAAGACCATGAAGGCGGCAGCATAGAGCGGCATGCGGTTCACCAGCCCGCCATAAGCGGCGATCTCGCGGGTATGCATCCGGTCGTAGACAACGCCGACGCACAGGAACAGGGCGCCGGAGACGATACCGTGCGAGAGCATCTGGAACAGACCACCCTGGATGCCCTGCACCGAGCCGGTGAAGATGCCCATGGTGACGAAGCCCATGTGCGCGACCGAGGAATAGGCGATCAGCTTCTTCATGTCGGTCTGCACCAGCGCGACGAGCGAGGTGTAGATGATCGCCACCACCGACAGCGTGAACACGAAGGGCGCGAACAAGTCGGATGCTTCGGGGAACATCGGCAGCGAGAAGCGCAGGAAGCCGTAGCCGCCCATCTTCAGCAGGATGCCGGCCAGGATCACCGACCCGGCCGTCGGCGCCTCGCCATGCGCGTCCGGAAGCCAGGTGTGCACCGGCCACATCGGCATCTTGACCGCGAACGAGGCGAAGAACGCGAACCACAGCCACGGCTGCATGCTGGACGGGAAACTGTGCGCCATCAGCGTCGGGATGTCGGTCGTCCCCGCCTGCCAGTACATCGCCATGATGGCGAGCAGCATCAGCACGGAGCCCGCCAGCGTGTAGAGGAAGAACTTGAAGCTGGCATAGATGCGCCGCTTGCCGCCCCATACCCCGATGATCAGGAACATCGGGATCAGCCCGCCCTCGAAGAACAGGTAGAACAGCACAAGGTCCAGCGCGCAGAAGACGCCGATCATCAGCGTTTCCAGCACCAGGAAGGCGATCATGTATTCCTTGACGCGGACCGTAACCGACTGCCAGCTCGCCAGGATGCAGAACGGCATCAGGAAGGTCGTCAGGATGACGAACAGCATGGAGATGCCGTCGACGCCCATGTGATAGGTGATCGCGCCGCCGATCCAGTCATGCCTCTCGACGAACTGGAAGTCCGACGTGTTCGGATCGAAATAGACCCAGATCAGCAGCGACAGCAGGAAGGTGATGAACGTCGTCCACAGCGCGACGAAGCGCGCGTTGCGCACCGCCGTCTCGTCCTCGCCGCGAATGGCGAAGATGAACAGCGCCCCGACGATCGGCAGGAACGTGACCAGCGAGAGCAACGGCCAACCAGACATCAGTGGACGCCCCCGGCGAACATGTACCAGGTGATCAGGGCGGTGACGCCGATCAGCATGGCGAAGGCATAGTGATAGAGGTAGCCGGTCTGCAGCCGGACCACCCTGCGGGTGACGTCGAGCACCCGGGCAGAGACGCCGTCCGGGCCAAACCCGTCGATCAGCCAGCCGTCGCCCTTCCTCCACAGGAAGCGGCCGATCCACTTGGCGGGCCGGACGAACAGGAAGTCGTAGATCTCGTCGAAGTACCACTTGTTGAGCAGGAAGCGGTACAGGACATCGAACTGGCGCGCGAGTGCGACCGGTGTCGTCGGACTGACGATGTAGAAGTACCAGGCAAGCCCCAGCCCCACGAGCATCGCCACGGTCGGCGCCCAGACGATCGCCGCCGGGATTTCGTGCATATCGTGGAGGATGTGGTTCTCCTCCGACAGGTAGAGCGCGCCGCGCCAAAAGGCTTCGTAGTCAGCGCCCATGAAGAAGGACTTGAAGGCGAGGCCTGCGCCCAACGCCCCGACCGCCAGCACCGCCAGCGGAACCAGCATCACAGGCGGCGACTCGTGGACGTGGTGCAGCACGTCGGAAGGAGCCCGCGATTTTCCGTGGAAGGTCATGAAGATCAGGCGCCATGAGTAGAAGGCCGTCAGCAGCGCCGCGAAGGCTGTCATGCCCCAAGCGTAGCCGGCCATGGGATTGTGTCCCACATAGGTCGCCTCGATGATCGCGTCCTTCGACACCCATCCGGCGGTCAGCGGGAAGCCGGTCAGCGCCAGGGTGCCTATGACCATCATCCAGTAGGTGAACGGGATCAGCTTCCTGAGGCCGCCCATCTTGCGCATGTCCTGCTCGTCGGACATGGCATGGATCACCGAGCCCGAGCCGAGGAACAAGAGCGCCTTGAAGAAGGCGTGGGTGAACAGGTGGAAGATGCCGATCGAGTAGGCTCCCACCCCCAGCGCGGCGAACATGTAACCGAGCTGCGAGCAAGTCGAATAGGCGATCACCCGCTTGATGTCGTTCTGGACGAGGCCGATCGTCGCGGCGAAGAAGGCAGTTGTCGCGCCGATGAAGGTGACGAAGGTCAGCGCCGTCACCGAGAGCTCGAACAGCGGCGACAGCCGCGCCACCATGAACACGCCCGCCGTCACCATCGTGGCGGCATGGATCAGCGCGGAGACCGGGGTCGGACCCTCCATCGCGTCCGGCAGCCAGGTGTGCAGGAGGAACTGCGCCGACTTGCCCATCGCGCCCATGAACAGGAGCAGGCACATGATGGTCAGCGCGTCGATGTCGGAGCCGAAGATGTGGATGGTCCGGCCGGTGGCGTCGGCGGCGTTGGCGAAGACGGCGTCGAACGAGATCGAGCCGTAGATCATGAACACGCCGAAGATGCCGAGCGCGAAGCCGAAATCGCCGACGCGGTTGACGACGAAGGCCTTGATCGCCGCCGCGTTGGCGGAGGGACGCTGATACCAGAAGCCGATCAGCAGGTAGGAGGCGAGGCCCACGCCCTCCCAGCCGAAGAACATCTGCAGGAAGTTGTCCGACGTCACCAGCATCAGCATGGCGAAGGTGAACAGCGACAGGTAAGCAAAGAACCGCGGGCGGTGCGGATCGTGCGACATGTAGCCGATCGAGTAGAGGTGGACGAGCGCCGAGACGGTGTTGACCACCACCAGCATGACGACGGTCAGCGTGTCGATCCGGAAGGCCCATTCCGCCGTCAGGGAGCCCGACACGACCCAAGGCATGACCTGCACGCGGGCGTCGTTGCCGTTGATTCCGACATGAACGAAGGCGACCCAGGACAGGATCGCTGCGAGGATCAGGCAGCCGGTCGTGATCAGTTCGGCGGCAGCGGAGCCCTCGGCAGCCTCGTGATGGTCGCCGTGCCCGTCACCATGATGGACCGCCGCCGCGTGCCCGGCACCGTGTCCGGCATGCATGTCGATGCCGGCGGGATTGCGCTTGCGCGCCCCGACGAGCGTGATCAGCCCGGTGAGGATCGCGCCGATCAGCGGCAGGAAGACGATCGCCGAATACATGCCGGCCTCAGCCCTTCATCATGTTGATGTCCTCGACCTCGATCGAGCCGCGGTTGCGGAAGAAGACCACCAGGATCGCGAGACCAATGGCGGCCTCTGCGGCGGCAACGGTGAGGACGAGAAGCGCGAAGACCTGGCCGACGAGATCGCCGAGATGGGCGGAGAACGCCACCAGGTTGATGTTCACCGACAGCAACATCACCTCGATCGACATCAGGATGACGATGACATTCTTGCGGTTGATGAAGATGCCGAAGATGCCGATCGTGAACAGGATCGCGGCAACGACCAGGTAGTTGGAGATGTCGATGCCCATGCTCAAAGCCCCTTGCCGCTCTCGACCCGGCGGACCTCGATCGAGGCCTCGCGGGTGCGGCCGACCTGGACGGCGATCGACTGGCGCTTGACGTTCTCCTTGTGGCGCAGCGTCAGCACGATCGCACCGACCATCGCCACGAGGAGGACGAGCCCTGCCAGCTGGAAGAAGAAGACGTAGCGCGTGTAGAGCAGCAGTCCGAGCGCCTCGATATTGCTGACCTCGGAGGGTTCCGGAATCGGCGCGGTGGCCGTCGCGGTGATGTCGGGACTGATGACCCAGCCACCGACCACCAGCAGCAGTTCGACCAGCAGGATGAACCCGATCAGCGCACCGACGGGAAGGTAGTTGAGGAAACCCTCGCGGAGCTGCACGAAATCAACGTCCAGCATCATCACCACGAACAAGAACAGCACCATCACCGCCCCGACGTAGACCACCACCAGGATCAGCGCCAGGAACTCGGCCCCGAGCAGCAGGAAGAGACCGGCAGCGTTGAAGAACGCAAGGATGAGGAACAGCACCGAGTGGACCGGATTGCGCGACCCGATCACCATGACCGCAGAGGCGATCATCACCGCTGCGAACAGGTAGAAGAAGGCTGTCGCAAGGATCATGTCAGGCGGGTCCCCCGGGGGAAGGCGACAGGCCGGGAATCCGGCGTTGCGGCCTCTATAGAACGGTTCCCGATACGCGTCTACCGACGCCGGGACATGTGGATTTCAGCCCTCAGCGGTAGGGTGCGTCGAGCTCGATGCTGCGGGCGATCTCGCGTTCCCAGCGCTCGCCGTTGGCCAGCAGGCGTTCCTTGTCGAAGTAGAGCTCCTCGCGCGTCTCGACCGCGAATTCGAAGTTCGGCCCCTCGACGATGGCATCGACCGGGCAGGCCTCCTGGCAGAAGCCGCAGTAGATGCACTTCACCATGTCGATGTCGTAGCGGGTGGTGCGCCGGGTCCCGTCGTTGCGGCGCGGTCCCGCCTCGATGGTGATCGCCTGGGCGGGGCAGATCGCCTCGCAGAGCTTACAGGCGATGCAGCGCTCCTCCCCGTTCGGATAGCGCCTGAGCGCATGCTCGCCCCGAAAGCGCGGCGACGTGGGGCCCTTCTCGAAGGGATAGTTCAACGTCGCCTTCGGTTTGAAGAAGTATCGCATCGCCAGGAAAAAGGCGGATACGAACTCCTTCAGGAAGATCGAACGCGCGGCCTGATCGAGCCTCGCCATGGTTACACCTCGAACATTCAGGGCGCCCAGCCGGTAAGCTGCAGAACCGCAGCCACGGCGACGACCATGAACAGGGAAATAGGCAGGAACACCTTCCAGCCAAGACGCATGAGCTGGTCGTAGCGATAGCGCGGCACCATCGCCTTCACCATCGCGAACATGAAGAAGACCAGGCAGACCTTGAGCACGAACCAGACGACGCCGGGCACCCAGGTGAACGGCACCACATCGAAGGGTGGCAGCCAGCCGCCGAGGAACAGGATCGTCGTCAGCGCGCACATCAGCACGATCGCGACGTATTCGCCGAGCATGAACAGCAGGTAGGGGGTCGAGGCATATTCGTCCATGAAGCCGGCGACGAGCTCGGACTCCGCCTCGGTCAGGTCGAAAGGTGGCCGGTTGGTCTCCGCAAGCGCCGAGACGAAGAAGATAACGAACATCGGCAAGAGCGGCAGCCAGAACCATCCGAACAGCCCCCAGGCGCTGCGCTGCGCCTCGACGATGGCCGTCAGGTTGAGCGATCCGACGCACAAGAGCACCGTGATCAGCACGAAGCCGATGGAGACCTCGTAGGAGACCATCTGCGCTGCCGCCCTGAGCGCGCTCAGGAACGGGTACTTCGAGTTCGACGCCCAGCCGCCCATGATGACGCCGTAGACGCCGAGCGAGGAGATCGCAAAGATGTAGAGGATGCCGAGGGTGATGTCGGCGAGCACCCACCCCGCATCAACAGGGACGACGGCCCAGGCCGACAGCGCCAGGACGCAGGTGACCAGCGGGGCGAGCAGGAAGACGCCCTTGTTGGCGCCGTCCGGGATCACCGGTTCCTTGAACACGAACTTGAACAGGTCGGCAAAGGACTGGAACAGCCCGAACGCCCCGACGACGTTGGGGCCGCGCCGAAGCTGAACGGCCGCCCAGATCTTCCGGTCGGCGAGCAGCAGATAGGCGATGATCACCAGCAGGCAGACGAGCAGCAGAACGCTCTGCCCGATCATGATCAGCAGCGGCCACAGCCATGTCCAGAAGAAGTCAGCCATGGGTCCCGGTCGCCCCCTCGCGCCGTGCCCGCGCCAGCGCGCTCATCTCGGCCATCACGGCCGAGGCGCGGGCGATCGGATTGGTCAGATAGAAGTCGGTGACGGCGGCGGTGAACGCCGCCTTGGCCGGCTTGCCGCCGCCCCTGGCGAGACTTGCGATCGCCGCGACATCAGCGGTTTCGATCGAGCCCAAACGGGCGAAATGCGGGTACTCGCCATAGAGCCGGCTGCGCAGCTGGCCCAGCGTGTCGAAGGGCAGCCGGTGGCCGAGAA
>JAEYRQ010000116.1 GCA_023435545.1 Pseudomonadota bacterium
GGTGTCGCCGGATGGACCGTTCGGGCTGGGTCTGAGGATAGCGGCCAACGCCGCCGCGACGCTGACCGATCCGGCCGCCCGCGCCGAACTCGCCGATATCCTAGAGGGCACCGGCACCTATCTGTTCACCATCAACGGCTTTCCCTACGGCTCCTTCCACGGTTCGCGGGTCAAGGAGAACGTCTACGCGCCCGACTGGTCGGCGCCGGAGCGCCTGGACTACACCGACAGGCTCGCCGATCTGCTGGCAGAGTTGCTGCCCGAGGACGTTGGCATGGGCTCGATCAGCACCGTGCCGGTCACGTTTCGCGACTGGGCTGACGAGCGCTGCCTGGAGGCGGCCATCGAGCATCTGGTCGCCCATGCGGCGTTGCTGGTCGACATCGAGCGGGAGCGGGGCAGGCACATCGCGCTGGCGCTGGAACCCGAACCCTGCTGCTTCCTGGAGACCATCGAGGAGACGGTGCGCTTCTTCGAGGACAGGCTGTTCGTCCGCTCCGCCTGCCGCCGCCTCGCCGATCGTGCCGGCACGTCGATGGCGGGGACCGAGGAAGCGCTCAGGCGTCACCTCGGAGTCTGCTACGACGTCTGCCATGCGGCCGTCGAATTCGAAGACGCGGCCGGCAGCTTTGCGATGCTGGAGGGTGCGGGGATCACAATCCCCAAGCTGCAACTCTCCTCGGCGCTGAGGATTCCGGCGATGGACGGCGACGCCGCCGCCGCGCTGAGACCCTTTGAGGAGCCCGTCTACCTGCACCAGGTGGTGGAGCGCGGCCCCAGGGCGCTCACCCGCTACCTCGATCTGCCTGACGCGCTGGCCGAGGCGCGGCGCGCGGAGGGCCGCGAGTGGCGCGTGCATTTCCACGTCCCCGTGTTCCTCGCCGACCTAGAGGCCTTCTCGACGACACAGAACTTCCTGAAGGAGGTGATCGCGCTCCACCGGAAGCGGCCGGTCTCGCCGCATCTTGAGGTCGAGACCTACACCTGGGATGTGCTGCCACCCGAATATCGCAGCGTCGAGGTCGGAGAAGCCATTGCCCGTGAGCTGAACTGGGTGCTCGGCGAGCTCAGGCAATGACGTTAGCCGTCGCGCTCCGGCTCGGCCGGGTCTCCAACCTGCCGACCGTCTGGACCAACACGCTCGCGGCCGTCGTGCTCGCCGGCTGGCCGGCAGCCGGGTGGGCCACCGTGCTGCTGATGCTGGCCATCTCGCTCGCCTATGTCGGCGGCATGTACCTCAACGATGCCTTTGACGCCGATATCGATGCCCGCGAGCGCCCGGAGCGGCCGATCCCTTCGGGCATGGTCTCGCGGCGCACGGTGTATCTCGCGGGCTACGGGATGCTCGCCGCCTGCGTCGTCCTGCTCGGTCTGATCGGCATCGCCCGCGGCGTCGGCCTCGCCCCTGCGGCCGGCGGTCTCGCGCTGGCCGGCGCGATCGTGCTCTACGACTGGAACCACAAGGGCAACCGCTTCAGCCCGCTGCTGATGGGGCTCTGTCGCGCGCTCGTCTACGTTGCGGTCGGCCTTGCCGTCACGCTGGCGCTGCCGATGCCACTCTGGGCGGCCGCGATCGCCATGCTGTGCTATGTCGCGGGGCTGACCTACACCGCCAAGCAGGAATCGCTCGGCCGGGTCGAGAACATGTGGCCGCTCGCTGTGCTGTGCATTCCATGGCTCTACGGGCTGTGGCTGTCGATCGGAGCGCCGGTTGCCTTCGTGTTCCTGGCACTGCTGACGGCTCTCATGGCAGTCACGTTGCGACTGCTGTTCCGCCGTGGGCCGGGCGATGTCCCCAGGGCCGTCGTCACCATGATTGCCGGCATCGCGCTGCTCGATGCGGTGTTTCTCGCGGCAGCCGGGGCTGTGGGGGCGGCGGTTGTGGCGGTCGCGCTGTTCGCCCTGACGCTGGCCGCGCAGCGCTATGTGCCGGGGACGTAGCGCAAGAAGCCGCGTCCTCACATGGCCTCATCAGCTCTGCGGCAGCCCTCCTATCGTCGTTGCGTCCGGATCCCGGCTCGCGCGACCATCGCCCCATCCACGCCGGTACCCCCGGACCCGATCCGGGGCCCAGCGGCGGTGTCGCGTTGCCATCGGCTGCAGCAGCGGCGCGGTCCGCTGGGTCCCGGGTCAAGCCCGGAACGTGCGTCGAGGGTGTTGCTGCGGCCGGGGGAAGGCCCGGGGCGGTTGCCTAATCGAATA
Source organism: Pseudomonadota bacterium (assembly GCA_023435545.1). GTDB lineage: Bacteria > Pseudomonadota > Alphaproteobacteria > Rhizobiales > Tepidamorphaceae > Tepidamorphus. The sequence goes on from JAEYRQ010000116.1 coordinate 2,203, forward strand.
CGTGCGTCAGCACCAGCTCCTTGAAATCCGTCGCGGCAACGGCTCCCTCCGGCAACAGATCGGATCGCGGCGAGATCACCAGCGGGCCGTCGGCGGGATCGTCCGTGAGACGCCCGTGCGAGCCCTTCACCAGCTGCGTGTCCTTCAGCGAGATCACGTCCATCAGGCTGCGCATCCCGATCATGCGCTTCGCCAGCCGCCAGCCGACGGCGAGCTTCGGGTTGCCGATCGCGGGATCGACAAACAGTTCGACGGGATCGTAACCGGGCTTGCGGTGGATCTCGACCGTGCGGGCGAAATCCGGCGCCCGGGCATCGTCCAGCCAGTAATAGTAGCTGAACCAGCGGTCGGCCCGCGACACCGCCACCAATTCGCCCGAGCGAGGATGGTCGAGGCCGCTGGCGCGCTTGCCCTCCTCGTCGAGCACGGTCTCGACGCCGTCCAGGCCTTCCAGCAGGCGCTTCACGGCTGGCGCGTCGTCAGGATTCCGCACGTATACGTGGGCGACCTGATGGTCGGCGAGCGCGAAGGCGCGCGAGGCGCCGGCATCCAGCAGTTCACGTTGCCGCTCGACCCTTACCGCCAGGAGGCCCGCCTCGCGGAGGGTCCGGTTGATGTGGACCGCGTCTGTCACCGGTGTGATGCCGTACTCCGACACGACGATCACCGTGCGTCCCGCCGCCTCGGCCGCATCGATCAGGTCGCCGGCGACCCGGTCGATGTCGGCGAGCGATGCCTTGACCGCGGGATGGGTCAAGTTCGGGCCGAAGCGCTGCAGGTCGTAATCGAGATGCGGCAGATAGCAGAGCGTCAGGGTCGGATCGCGCGTCTCGATGACGCGGCCGGTCGCGCCAGCGATCCATTCGGAGGAGGAGACGTCCGTCGCCGGCCCCCAGAACTTGAACAGCGGGAATTGCCCGAGTCTCGCATCGAGTTCGTCGTGCAGTTCCGGCGGGTGCGCGTAGTGGTCGGGGATCTTGCGGCCGTCGGCGAGATACATCGGCCGGGGCGTCGCGCTCCAGTCTGCCGATGAGTACATGTTGTACCACCAGAACATCTTGGCGCAGGTGAAGCCCGGATCGCGCCGCCGCCCTGCCTCCCAGATCTTCTCCCCTGCAACGAGATGGTTCGACTGGCGCCACAACCAGACCTCGGAGAGGTCGCGGAAGTACCAGCCATTCGCCACCGCGCCGTGCCCAGAGGGCGTCAGGCCGGTCAGCAGTGTCGACTGGGCCGTGCAGGTGACGGCCGGCAATACCGTCGTCAACGGCCGCATCGCGCCGCGCTTGGCAAAGGCAGCGAGTTTCGGCGTGTGCGGGCCGAGGAGAGACGGGCTCAGGCCCACAACGAGCAGTACCAGAACAGGGTTCATGTGCCGCAGCCTAGCGATGTATGCATTGTTGCGGCAAGGCGCCTTTTCATGCCTATACTCGCTTCAAACGGGCGGGGTGGCATCGCGCAACCGTCGAAAACGATGGATGGGGAGGACATGACTGTTCCAAGGCGCCTCCTCAGGGAGTGGCTCGCCCCTCGAGTTGCGCCGGACGCCGCCGCCTGGCTGGACGGCCAGCTGGACCGTCTGTCCCGCGACGGAGGGGAGCGCGATCTGATCATCACGCTCGGGCTGATCCCGCGCAGGCTCGGAAAAGCTGATCTGGACCTGAGCCGGGACGAGCTCGATGCCGCCACTGCTCTCCGCCCCGGCTGGGACCCGAGCCGCTGGAGCGTCGATACCGCGGCGCGCGTGCTCGCCATGCTCAGCCTGCCGGACGACGAGACGGCCTTCGCGCGCCGCTTCGCTGACCTGTGCCGGGACGCCGACGCCGCCGAGGCGATCGCGCTCTATTCCGGTCTCCCACTTTATCCCGGCCAATCCCTGCTAGAGCCGCAGGCAGGCGAGGGGCTGCGCGGCAACATCCGCGCGGTGTTCGAGGCGATCGCGCATCGCAATCC
>JAEYRQ010000640.1 GCA_023435545.1 Pseudomonadota bacterium
GGGCATGATCGGGAAACCGGGCGTGATCGGTAGACGGGCGTGATCGGGTAGGCGTGAACATGTTGGGGCGATTGGCGAGAGTAGTTGTCCACAGGCCGCTCGGCACCCTGGCGGTGGTAGCGGTGGCCGGCGCGTGGGGGGCGATCTCGGTGAATGCCCTCCTGCTGCAGGAGGGCCAGCATCCCGCTCCGCTGATGGGCCGGGACCACCGGCAGGCGGTTCCCGTTGCGCCGCCGCCGAACCCCAACCGCCGGATCACCGCCGTCGATCCTGTCGACCATGTCGCCGAAGTCGACCGCCGGGCCGCGGCCGAGCAGGCGGCGCTCATCGTCGACATCCAGTCGGCCTTGGCGCGGCGCAATTTCTATCACGGCGCCCTCGACGGGGTGGCGGGACCGCGCACCGAGGCGGCGATCCGCGACTACGAGTTTGCCGCCGGACTGGAGCCGTCCGGAGCGCCGAGCGCCGAACTGCTCGCCCATGTGCGGCTGTCGACGCTGACGGCCCCGCCCGTGCCGCCGGCCAATCCGCTCCGGCAGACCGCCGTCGCCGAGCCGCAGATGCAGGCTCCCCAGCCGCAGCACGCGCAGGCGCCCCAGCCACAGGCGACCGACGCCCACACTCCCCAGGTCCAGACTCCCCAGGCCCAAGCTCCCCAGGCCCAGACCCAGCAGGTCGCCCGCGCCGCGCCGGAGCCCGCGCCCGAGCCGATCCCGGTGCGCACGGTGACGATTTCCGGCGCCGGCGATCCCGTCGCCGAACTGCTGGCGCAGAATCCAGTGCCGCCGGCCCCGCTGGTCGATGGACGCGTCGAATCGGTGCAACGCGTGCTCGCCGACCTCGGCTACGCGCCGGGCTCGATCGACGGTCAGCTCAACTCCGCCACGCGCCGCGCGATCGAGGATTTCCAGATCGACCGGGGCCTGCCCGTCACCGGCGATCTCAGCCCCCGCTTCATCGACGAACTCGCCGCCGTCAGCGGCACCCGCCTGTAGGGCGCCATCCCAAGGGGCTCCCCATGCGCCTGAAGTCGGCCATCTGGGTCGCCGCCTATGTGCGGCGCTGCTCGGTCGAGGGCATTCCCGTCGCGGTGATGCGCCGTGGCGCGGAGGAGGCCGGCGCGATCTTCATCATCGTCAACCGGCTCGACGGCACCGTGGATGTCTACGGTCCGGCGCCGCAGACCGCCTTCGACGAGGCGGGGCCGGCCGAGCGGCTGTGGATGCGGGCCGTCGGCGAGGGCCCCGTCCCGGAAGCCGACGCCACCGCCTTCATCGCCCGCCAGCACCGCTTCGACCCGGACATCTGGGTGGTCGAGATCGAGGACCGCTCCGGCCGCCACCTGCTCGAGCCAGTGGTCTCGTAGCGGGGACCGACCTGCCGCGCGCTGGATCAGATCCCGAAAGGGCGGGAACGGATTTTCCGTCGAGAGTTGCGAAAAGACAAGGAGTTGGAGCGGTTGGTGGTGTCTCGGGTTGCACTTCCGCTATGGGGTGGGGAGCTGCCATAAGCGTCCCTCGATGGGAACGGCGGCAATGCCGCGGCTCTTCCTTGTCAATCGGGCCCGGACGGCGAGCAAGGTGCGTTCACTTCTTGCACAAACAGATTTCCTTTCTGCCCAAGAATATCCGCACTTTCTCCCTCAATGTTCATACGACCACCCGCCCCGCGGCCCGTAGCAGCACTTGGCGCAGCAAGTGCGAGAGTCAAGCACAGTCCCAGACATCGGGTCGGGCGTTGACGGCAACAGCGAGGCCGCAGTCAGTGTTCGGCTCCTGCGACTGCAAGAGATGGAGACACGGAGAATGTCCAACCTGACAGCTTCGCCCAAGCGCGCCGGACCACGCGAGCCCGTCACGCATCTCGTTGACGTGGACAGCCGTGCGGCACTCAATGTCATGGGTGTGGAAATCCGCTACCTGACGGAGCCTGGCGCAGAAGACAACTTCCCTTGCATCCTGCGCGGCACAATCCCGCCCGGCGTCGTCGTGCCGCTGCACAAGCATGATGACCCGGAGACCTTCTTCCAGCTTTCCGGCGAGATGGAAGGCCTATCGATGACGGACGAAGGATTCGAATGGATTCGCATCCGCCCCGGCGACGTCTTTCACCTACCGGGCGGCGCCAGGCACGCGCTACGGAACCTATCGCGCGTGCCATCCATTGCTTTCCTGACGACAACCTCGAGAATGGGCCGTTTCTTCAGGGAGATCGGCGCGCCCGCCGGCCCCGGTCGGTCCGGACCACCAACCGAGGAGACGATCCGGCATTTCCTGGAGACGGCCGCTCGATACGGCCACTGGAACGCCACACGGGACGAGAACGCCAGAGTTGGCATTTCCCTCTAGGCGGATCGAAATTCGGTGAGTCATAACGACGGTCTCGCGTGAAATGCCCGCATGCCGCTCCCTTATGACGGCCTCCGGCATGGTGTCGATCTCGGATCAAGCCTCCGGCAGGGATGGTCGTGCGGAATAGGCAAGGAAGCAGGGCCACCCGTGAAAGGACGACGATAATGGATGACACCGGCACCAAGACATTCGTCCTTGCAGGCATCGTCATGAAGCGCCTGCTGTCTGGCGAACAGACTGCGGGGCAGTTCTGCCTCTTCGAGAATAGAAGCGACGGGAACACGAGCACGCCGATCCATGTCCACGCCAGGGATGACGAAACGGTCTACGTCATCGAAGGCGAACTGACTGCGGTGAGCGATGGCCAGCCACGATGCCTGACCATGGGCGAAAGCCTCTTCCTGCCGCGCGGCATTCCGCACCAACTCGTGAACATGAACGGCAAGCCCTGCAGGTACATCCTGTTCGGGACTCCGGCGCACTTCGACCAATTTCTCGAGGCAGCGGGTCACGAACTTCAGCCCAACGAAGCCATTGGATCGCCGACACGCGAGGAGATCGAGCGTCTCCGCGATGCTGCGCCAGCGTTCGGCATCACCTTGCTGCCGGATTGGCCCTCCAGGTGAGGTAGCTGTCCTGGATGCCAAGCCGAATTGGCAGACCCATTGTCAGTTTCCTGCGTGTATCATGCCGGATGTGCACAGTATCACCTGTAACCGGAGGTGTTCCGTGCCTGTGGCGCGCTAGGGTCGGTCGAGGTAGGTGTGGCCACTCCGCAACTTGGCAGCACTTCGCGATCAGATGGTCAGGGGCCCTTCAGTACTCTGAGGGCTGGTTCACCTGAAAGTCCGCTACGCGGCTGAAAACTGGTTCGGGAAGGTCCGGAAAGGGGCTCGAAGCCGTCATTCCAAACGCGAACGACCGAAATGCGGGCGCGATCGGAATCCAACTGAGACACCACCGAGC
>JAEYRQ010000124.1 GCA_023435545.1 Pseudomonadota bacterium
CCCTGATCCTGGCCGGGCCTGAGCAGATCTCCTTCTACGACAATCCTAAGTATGCGGCCGACCTCGCAGCGACAGGAGCCGAAGCCTGCCTCGTCGGTCGTCGCAACGCCGCGTCGGTCCCCGAGAATGTTGCCGCGATCCTGGTGGCTGATCCCTCCCGCGCATTCAACGCGGTCGTGGGCCGCTTTTATCCAGATGCCTTGCGTCCGGCTCCGATCTGGGACGACGCGCCACATGGAAACGGGATCCATCCTACAGCCGTAATCGAGGACGGGGCGATCATCGAGCCAGGCGCGATCATCGGCGTCGAGGCTCACGTCGGACGGGGAACGCGTATCCTGGCGGGTACGGTGATCGGCCGTCGCGTCCGGGTCGGTCGCGACTGCTCGATCGGTCCGCGGGCGAGCCTTCAGCATTGCCTGATCGGCGACAGGGTCTCGATCCACGCCGGGGTGAGTATCGGACAGGACGGATTCGGCTTCGCAATGGGGCCAACGGGCCACGCCAAGATTCCCCAGATCGGCCGCGCGGTCATCCAGGACGATGTCGAGATCGGTGCGAACTGCGCCATCGACCGAGGGGCCTTGCGCGACACGATAATCGGCGAGGGAACCAAGATCGACAACCTGGTGCAGATAGGCCATAACGTCGTCGTCGGCCGCCACTGCGTCATCGTCGCACAGGTCGGCATTGCAGGCAGCGCGACCCTTGGCGATTTCGTCGCGATCGGCGGTCAGGCAGGCGTCATGCCGCACGTGGTCGTCGGTGACTACGCCCAGGTCGCGACGCTCAGCGCGGTCAAGGATGATCTTGCGCCGAAAGGGCGGTACGGCGGCGTGCCCGCCCGGCCTGCGCGCGAATGGCTGAAGGAGGTCGCCGCGCTCCAGCGTGTCGCACGCAGGGAACAGGTGCGGCAGCGGCCGGGGGAAGAGGCTGACGAGAATGGACGCGAGCGTGACCAAGGATAGTCCCACCACGCTGGATTCGCTTGATATCCAGCGGTTGCTGCAATTGCTGCCGCATCGCTATCCGTTCCTGTTGGTCGACCGGATCGTCGACATCGTCGGCGACGAGCATTGCATCGGCATCAAGAATGTGACCATCAACGAGCCGCAATTCTCGGGCCATTTCCCGGGACGGCCCATCATGCCGGGAGTGCTGATCGTCGAGGGGATGGCGCAGACGGCCGGGGCGGTCTGCATCCTGCGCAATGGCGGCGCCCAGCCGAAGCTCGTGTATTTCATGACGATCGACAAGTGCAAGTTCCGCAAGCCGGTGATCCCGGGTGATGTGGTTCGCTACCATGTCAGAAAGATCCGCAACCGCCGCACGATCTGGAAGTACTCTGCCGAGGCGCTCGTCGACGGCAAGGTCGTCGCCGAGGCCGAGATCGGCGCGATGATCGCAGACCGCTGAAAAGTTCTCATGTCAGACATACATTCGACTGCGATCATTAGCTCCGGGGCGCGCCTTGGCGACGGGGTGAAGATCGGCCCCTACTGCATCGTCGGCGACAATGTCGTCCTGCATGACGGCGTCGAGCTGGTGGCTCATGTCGTCCTGGACGGGCACACCGAGATCGGGCCGCGCACCAGGGTCTACCCGTTTTCGACGCTCGGGACGCCGCCGCAGGCGTTCAAGTATGCGGGCGAGGCCAGCACGCTGAAGATCGGCGCCGACTGCGTCGTCCGCGAGCACGTCACCATGAATCCTGGCACGGCGTTCGGTGGCATGGAGACGGTGGTCGGTGACAACTGCCATTTCATGGTCGGCTCGCACGTCGCCCACGACTGCCGGCTTGGCAACAGCGTGCTGCTGACCAACAACGCCACGCTTGGCGGACACTGCCAGGTTGGTGATTTCGCCATTCTCGGCGGCAATACCGGCGTCCACCAGTGGGTGCGCATCGGTCAGTACGCCTTCATTGGCGGGATGACCGGAGTCGAGAACGATGTCATTCCCTTCGGCTCCGTCCTCGGCAACCGCGGCCATCTGGGCGGTCTCAATATCGTCGGCCTGAAGCGCCACGGCTTCGAGCGGGAGCACATTCACACCCTTCGCCAGGCCTATCGCCTTCTCTTCTCGAACGAAGGCACCCTGATGGAGCGGGTCGAGGATGTCGCCGCGATGTTCCCCGAGCATCCGCTGGTCCAGCTCGTCGTCGACTTCATCCGCGCCGATTCCGACCGCGCTCTCTGCACCCCGCGGAACGGTCGCGGCAGCTAGCGGCGTCGGGCTATGGGCACGCCGGACTCTGCCGCGTCGAGCCCCCTGGCCATCATCGCCGGCGCCGGGGACCTGCCGCGCATCGCCGCCGATCACGTCGTTCGCGCCGGCCGCGAGGTCTTTGTCGTCGTCGTCGAGGGCGAGACCAGCGGCGATTATTCCGATCTGCCGCACGAGATCGTACGGATCGGGGCTGCCGGCCGGTTGAAGGAAATCCTTCTCGAAAGGCGTTGCCGCGACGTCTTCATGACCGGCACATTTCGCCGCCCCCGCTTCTCAGAGATCGACTGGGACATGGGAACTGTTCGCGCCCTGTCGAGCATCATGCGGCTGCGCTTCGGAGGGGACGACAAGGTCGTCAACGGGGTGGTGCATATCTTCGAGTCGGAGGGATTCCGCATCGTCGGCCCCCGGGAGGTGCTTCCCGGACTGGTCGCCGACGCCGGTGTCCTGGGCAAGGTAAAGCCGTCACGGCGCGCGCGCACGGATATTGCCGACGGCCTGGCCGCGATCCGCCTCATGGGCAGGCTGGATATCGGCCAGGCCGTAGTGGCCCTGTCGCGGCGGATCATAGCCGTCGAGGCCGCCGAGGGAACCGATGCCATGATCCGCCGGTGTGGGGATCTGCGATCGAGCGGCCGCGTCGCGCTTCCTCCGCCCTCTGGAGTCCTGGTCAAGGCTGCCAAGCCCGGACAGGAACTGCGACTCGATATGCCGGTCGTCGGCATCGACACGGTCCGTGCGGCAATCCATGTGGGGCTTGAAGGTATCGCGCTCGAAGCCGGTGCCGTGCTGATGCCCCGCCGGCGCGAGGCACTGGAACTGGCGGACCAGGCCGGCCTGTTCGTCTGCGGCGTCGCGCGGGGCGGCGAGGCCGGTCCGGAATGACCTCCGTTGATCCCGGGGACTTGGCTCGGCCGCTCCGGGTGGCGCTGATCGCGGGCGAACCCTCCGGCGATCACCTGGGGGCAGGCCTGATGCGCGCCCTGCGCCAGCGGTGCAGCGGTCGGGTTGAATTCGCCGGGATCGGCGGACCGGAAATGACGGGTGAGGGGCTCGCCAGCGCCTTTCCGCTGGGCGATATCGCCGTCATGGGGCCGATCGCGATCCTGTCGCAGCTTCCCCGACTGATCCGCCGCGTCCACGAGACCGTCGACCATGTCACCGCGTTTCAGCCGGACGTGCTGGTGATCATCGACAGCCCGGAGTTCACCCACCCCGTCGCGCGACGGGTTCGCAAGCGGCTGCCCGGCGTGACGGTCGTCAACTATGTCTCGCCGACGGTGTGGGCGTGGCGTCCCTGGCGGGCGCGCCACATGCGGGCCTATGTCGATCACGTGCTGGCCATCTTTCCGTTCGAGCCCGCCGTGCATGCACGCCTCGGCGGGCCCCCTTGCACCTATGTCGGTCACCCTGTCGTCGAGCGACTTTCGCTGCTGCCGCCATCCGGCGATGCCTCCGCCGGAGACGAGGATCCGGTGCTGCTGGTGCTGCCGGGAAGCCGCGCGAGCGAGGTGGAGCGACTGCTTCCGATATTCGGACGCACGCTGGAAAGGCTGGTCGCCGGCGGGCGACGGTTTCGGGCGGTGCTGCCCGCAGTCGCCCACCTGCGCGAGCGCATCGCCGGGGAGGTCGAGCGATGGTCCGTGCGTCCGCAGATTGTCGACGGCGAGTCTGCGAAGTGGAGAGCATTCGCCGAGGGCCGCGTCGCGTTGGCGGCATCGGGAACCGTGACGCTCGAGCTTGCCCTGGCAGGCGTCCCGATGGTGGTCGGCTACCGCCTCGATCCGCTGACGGCAGCGCTGCGCTGGGTGGTCCGGATCCATTCCGTGGTGATGGCCAACCTCGTCATCGGCGAGAACGCCTTCCCGGAGTTCATCCAGAAGGGGTGCGATCCGGAAACTCTCGCCGCAGCTCTGGATCCGCTCTTCGATGAGACTCCGGAGCGCCGGGCG
>JAEYRQ010000651.1 GCA_023435545.1 Pseudomonadota bacterium
TGGCCGAAGCGGTCGTTCAGTTCGTGCAGGATCGGCAGCAGCGCGCCGTCGAGCGAGCGCAGCGCCTCTGCGATCTCGCGGACCTGGGCAGCATCGAAGTCCGACATCGGGGGATCATGTCGTACCGGTTTCATCGGCAAAGTATCCGCTACGACGTCATCGGAAACAAACGATATAATCTGATTTCGTAATCGATTATACCGATTAGAGGCTGTCCGGTGAGATGCGCGCTTCGATGCCCGAGGCCAGTGCTGCCTTGACGAAGGCATCGACCAGCGGCGCCACCGGATCCTGCCGCCTGACGACGACGCCGATGGTGAATGTCCGCTCCGGCTCCACCAGGGGCAATGCGATCATGCCGGGCGGGGTTCCGAAGACCCACAGGAAGTTGTGCGGCAAGACGCTCGACCAGACGCCGGTGCGGATGTGCGAGCACAGCGTCATCACCGAATTGGTCTCCGCGTGGGCATTGGGAATCCGGTCGACGCTGGCGAAGATGGCATCGAGAATGCGCCTGTTCTGCATGTCGGTGGTCAGCAGGCACAGGGGCGTATCGGCCGCCTCGCGCCAGGTCACGCTGGTGCGGCCGCGGAACGGCCCGTCCTCCGGCGTCAGCAGGATGTAGTGCTCGACATAGAGCGGAAAGACGTCGACGCCGTGCAGCGGCTCGTTGTCCAGGTAGGTGATGCCGACATCGAGGACGAAGTCGTCGAGCATCTGCTGGATCTCGTTGGAGCTGCGCGAGAGGATGCGCAGCGTGACGTTCGGATGCGCCTGGGCGAGCGGCGTCGTCACCAGCCCGATGGTCGGCAACGCCGTCGGCACCACCCCGATCGACAGTTCGCCCGACAGTTCCCCGCGCAGCAGGCCGATCTCTTGGTCCAGCGCCTCGCGCTCGGCCACGACCCGCGCCGCCCAGGCGAGCAGCACCTTCCCCTCCGCCGTCAGCCCCTTGAAGCGTTTGTCGCGCTCGATCAGCGGCGCCCCGATCTCGGTCTCGAGCTGGCGGAGAGCAGCCGACAGCGTCGACTGCGTGACATTGCACGCCTCGGCGGCGCGGCCGAAATGGCCGATCCGTCCGAGAGCGATGAAATAGCGCAGATGGCGGAGCTGCATGACCGAGTCCTAGCCCGTATGCTCCGCGGACGCATCGGCGATGTCGGCTTTGGGCGATTTGGTCGGTGCACCGCCTGAGCCCTCGCGGAGTCCGTACGCAAGAGCTGCTGCTGGCCGCGCCGAATGCGGTGGGTCAGGAGAGGGCCGATGGGATGCGCAGGTATCAGGAGGTGTTTGCGGCCGTCGTGGCACGCGAGTCAGTCTCGCACAGGCTGAGACGTCCGACGCGCACCTGACCGGCCCCTTCACTCGTTCGTGCAGCCCCTCTGGAAGCCGTTGTCGCAATGGGCCTTGAGGCGGACCGTATCCTCCTCGGTCCAGCCTTCGGGGGCGGTCACCTCCACCCAGGGCCCAATGTAGTCCTGCGCATAGTAGGAATGCCCATAGCCCCCCGGTACGGTCGTGGAGAGCGCCATGTCGAGTGCGAGCTGGAACTGCGTCACGATCGGCACGAAGCGCAGGTAGGGCGATACCGCGTCGCTTGGAGCCTCGCCCATCCAGCCCGGGGGGCGGAAGGTCGACAGCGGATCGAAGAAGACGATCGCATCGCTTGGATACTGAAGGAACATAATCCGCATCGGCCCCCAGTCGGCGGCGCCCTCGGATCCGTCGTCGCCGCGCGCGGCGTAGCGGACGAGCGAGCCGTCCCTGATCGTGGGCCGCACCCAGGGGCTGCCATCGCTCCGCGCCCGCTGGATGCGATTCCAGAAGTCGGACGGGAAGGGTGGCCCGGCCCAGAAGGCCCCCGCGATGGGGTCGTTGACCAGTTGGAACAGCGACGTCGCGTACATCGACGACCAGGCACCAAGGCTCAGCCCGTGGATATAGAGCCGAGGCCGCGTCTCCGGCGGCAGCCTTCGCCAGTAGTCGTGGATCGTCGAGACCGTGGCCGATGCCTGGTCGAGCCCGGTCCGCGTCTCGAAAATGAGCGCGAAGGGCGACTGCATGTAGCTGTACTGGACGGCCACCGTCGCGATGTCGCCGTCATGCATGTATTCGACCGGATCGTGGGAGCCCGGGTCCATCCAGCCGGTCCCGGTCGGGCTCACGACGACGAGGATCTTGCGCTCGAAGGCACCGAGACGGTCGAGTTCCGCAAGCGCAAGGTCGGCCCGCTCCTGCGGCGTGTCCGCATTCGCCCGCCCGACATAGACCCGGATCGGATCGAGCGCCGGCCGCCCGGTGAAGGCCGAGATCGCGGCGGCATCCGGCCCTCCTGTGACGAAGTCCCGCCCCGGCTGGCCCATCGCCTCCCAGTCGACGAGCGAGGCGGGACTACCCGGAATACGCGCGTCGGTCGGCGCGGGTGGCGCGGTGTCGAACAGGGCCTGCGCCGTCTCGAAAGTCGTGTCCAGAGCATTGATCGCAGTGTCGAGGAGTCCGTCCCGCGTGAGAACGAAGAGGGCCAGACCGACGAGCACATAGCCAATCACGTTCGCCCGCCGCCGTGGCATCACGCGGTAGAGGCTCGAGCGCACGATCCGGGACAACGCCGCGACGAGCCATCCGAGGGCGTAGAGGCCGGCGAAGACCGCGGCTGCAACAAGCAGCACCTGCAGGAGATGTCCGCCGGTGGTCGCCTCCATACCCATCCGCTCGCGCAGGTCACTCTGCCAGACATGGCTGTAGCGGAGCGCAATGCCGAGCAATGCGAGGACGGCAAGGGACAGGACCGCCAGCACGGCCTGGCGGGGACGGCCCCTGAGGACGGGCATGTCGGCAAGCCGCCATATGCCTTCGATGATCAGCCCCGAGAGATAGCCAAGCGCCATGACCACACCGCCGAGAATGCCCTGCAGGACAGGGTCCCGCGGAATGAGGGACGGCGTCAGCGAGGCCGCAAGGAAGAGAAGTCCCAAGAGCAGCCCGAGGGCCGAAAGGCGCGATAGCGCGGCTATCAAGTCGAACTCCTGTCAGGCAGGGGGCACCGGACTCCACCCTGCGGAAGAGCCCTGTCGAGATTGACTACCGCATGTGCTGGCCTGGGTGAATCAAGTTCTTCAGCCCCCTGATCCGCGGTGCGACACGAACGCCGGGCAGATTCAATGGCGGTTCATTGGTCTTGCATCGCCGATCACACCACCTCGGCCCGGGCAAAGGCCCCTATTTCCGCCTCGGCGCGATGCTGTGCGCGGCCACTGCCACCCGGCTGGTGCCGACGTAGCCGTCAGGCTTCTTGTGGCTGAGGATGAGGAAGACGCGGCGCAGGGCGGGATCGAAGCCCGGGTCCTTCTTCGGTCGCTCCACCTTCACCATGAAGTGGCGCCTCGCGCCCTTCTTGGCCACCAGGTCCACGGAGCTGGCGAGGGGCGCGAGGCACTTGCTCTTCGCCGTCTTGGTGCGACAGATCGAGACCGCGAACTGCTTGTCGGGATCGGAGTCGTTGAACGGCCTGACAT
>JAEYRQ010000022.1 GCA_023435545.1 Pseudomonadota bacterium
ATCCGCACCTTCATCCGGCTGGGCGAGGAACTGGGAGTCCAGGTGGTCGCAGAAGGCGTCGAAACCCCCTCGCAGCTCGAAGCGCTGCGCGCGACGGGGTGCGCGATAGTCCAGGGCTATCTGCTCGCAAGGCCGGACACCGTCGAGACGTTCGCCGAACGACTCGAGAGCCGCTCGCCGAGGGCCGCCGTCACCTGATCGAAACCACCGCGGACTGGCCAGGTCTACTCGCCGGGGGTCAGGTCGGCTTCCTTCATCCGCTGCGCCAGCGGAACACGGGCAGCGGCCTGCCGGCCGCGCCGCGTCGTCCGCTTGCTCCCGGCTCGCCTTTCGGGTTCGGGCGCCGGCGCCGCGGGCGTCTCGATCATCGCGCGGATCTCATCGCTGCCCGACTGGGCGGTGAGCCGCGTGATCCGCGCCGCGAGATCGTTGATGTTCTCGCGAAGCTGCGCCTGCGCCTCCGCCGTCGCAGCCTTGTCCGCCCCTGGCTTGGCCTCGCCGCCCTTCAGCCTGGCGACCTCGCGGTCGCGGTATTCGAGCTTCGCCTCCAGGTCGGCGATGCGGCTCTTCAGCTCGCCGCGCTCGCGTCCAAGCTTGGCAATCTCTTCCTCGAGGTTCATGCGCCTGAGCTCCGCCGCCGAGAGTGCCGACGTCTTCTCGGCCACCCGTTCGCGTTGCGCGGTCAGCAGGTCGGCCAGTTCCACCGTCCGCCGCCGGCGCTCCCGTGACAGGTCACGCCGCCGGGCAACCCGCCGCCGTAGCGAGCCGATGAGCCTGTCGCGCTGCTTCAGCACGCCGGTCAGCTCGTCCACTTCGGAGGCGTTGCCTTCGGACTCGATCGACTTCGTGGCGAGCGCCGCGCGAAGCTCGCCGACGCGGCCCTCGGCCGTTTCCAACCCGGTCTTGAGATCGGCGATCTCCCCGCGCGCCGCCTTGAGTGCGCTCCTCGCCTCGTCCAGCTCAGCGGCCTTGGCGCGGACATTGTCGTTGGCCACGGAGATAGCCTGCTGCTTCTCCTTCAGCGCCACGGTCTGCTCGGCGATGTGCTTCTCCAGGGCGAGGATCGTCGAGGACATGTCATCGACGCGCTCCTCGAGCTCCTCGACAACCTGCTGGCGGTCGTCCAGCTCGGTCTCGAGTTCGCGCAGCTCAGCCTCGCGGCGGCTCAGCGCTATCTGGCCTGCAACAGACGAGCGCTTGAGCCGATCGAGCTGCACCTCGACCTTTCGCAACTCCACCGCATGATCGGCGCGTATGAGGTCCTGCTCGGCCCTGATCTCCGCCATCGTCAGCGGCGCCGTCGCGCGGACGCGCCGCTCGACGAGGCGCGCGGTCCTGCGCAACAGCGTCGGCGCGACGAGCAACACGATCAGCAGGGCGACGAGCGCGCCGAGTGTGAAGACGACGAGGTTCTCGATCATCGGGTCGACCTGCGTGCCAGCCCGGCGCGCATCACAATCACTGTTCCCGTAGCCTCACACCACAGGCGGATGCGGCGCAATCTAGCTGTTTGTCGGGCAACACTCCAGTGCGGAGTGCGTCAGAACGGATTCCAGGTCGCCTCTCGGGTAAGCTTGAGGTAGCCGACATTCAGGCCCAGACGGGCCCCGACACCGCTGCGGATCGGTGCAACATAGATGTTGCGATTCGAGTAGAGGGAGACGCCGAAGCCCGCGATCAGATAGGCGGAACCGTTCACCCCGCCGTAGTACCTGTAGAGGTCGTCGACCGAATCGAGGTTGTAGATCAGCATCATCGTCCGGGCGCCGTCGCCGCCCACATCCCACCCGATCGACGGGCCCTGCCAGTAGACCTTGTGACTGCCGGCGTTCTTGGTGTTCAGCCGCCCCTCGCCGTAGCGCAGACCCGCGATGAAGGCGCCGCCGCCCTCCTCGCCGAGCACGTAGCCGTTCGGTCGGCCCTGCCGGCTGAACAGGTATTCCACCGACTGCGCCAGGCCTTGCGAGACCGATCCGAAGAAGGAATGCCCCTCCTGGACGATTTCGTCCATGGAGTAGGAGCCGGGGGAATTGGGATCGGCAGCCTGGGCGAGCAGGCGGGCAGGCACCAGCGAGCCTGCGGCAAGAGCCGCGGCCCCGGTGATCAGCGAGCGCCGTGTCTGGGTCATTGTTAGTCCCTCCGTCGACATGCGGCCGGCGACCCCCGGCTTGTTTCGCTTGCGTTAACGGTCGCGCGCGAAACTCGCCCGGCCCTGCGGCGGATAGTTGCGAACTGATGGTTAAAATTGTGTCTTCATGCCGACGCTGGTGGACGCTGCGGGCGATCGGGCTCGCCGTCGCAATGACCTGGGGCCCGGCTGCTGTCGCCCAAGCCGTCGTCACCGACGCGACGACCGGATTCGCTATCCTCGGCTACGATCCCGTCGCCTATTTCGCCGATGGGCAACCCCGCGAGGGCCAGGACTACGAGGCCGAGTGGGGCAAGGTCACCTGGAGGTTTGCCAACGAGGGCAACCGCCAGGCCTTCGTCGAGGCACCAGAGGTCTACGCTCCGCTGTTCGGAGGACACTGCGCCGTGGCACTGTCGCGCGGCTATGCCGCCGAGGGCGACCCGAACTTCTGGCTGATCTACCGCAACCGTCTGGTCCTGTTCCACACCGACGCCAATCGGCGGCTCTTCGTCACCGATCCAGAGACATTCCTGCGGCAGGCGTTGGAGGAGAGCGCCACTATCTTCCGGCACTGAGCGGCCGGAGCGTTTCAGGGAGCGGTGGGCGCGCTGCCCCACGCCACGAAATGCGGATTGTCGAAGCCGCGCTCGCGCTTGGCGTAGACGAGCGGCGCCCCATCGACGGTCAGCACGGTGCCACCCGCCGCCTCGAGCACCGCCTGCCCGGCGGCGGTGTCCCATTCCATCGTCCGGCCGAGGCGCGGGTAGAGATCCGCCGCACCCCGCGCGACCAGCACGAATTTCAGGGAGGATCCGGCGCTGGCGGTGTCGACGACGCCGTGCCTTGCGAGAAACTCGTCCGTCTCCTCGCCCCGGTGCGAGCGGCTCGCCACGGCAACCGGTCCGCCCTCGGGGACATCGCGTGTCCGCAGCGGGCGCCAGTCGGCAGCCTCCGGACTGTCGTCGGGGGTCAAGGTGGCCTCGAAGGCCCCGCCCTTCCCGTCTCCGCCGGTTCTGTCGCCGCCCCGCCTGTCACCAACCGCCATCATGCCGAGAGCTGGCGCATAGACCACACCCGCCACCGGCACGCCGGCCTCAATGAGAGCGATGTTGACGGTGAACTCGCCGTTGCGGCGGACGAACTCCCTGGTGCCGTCGAGCGGATCGACCAGGAAGAAGCGCTCCCCGACAGCCGGCACCTTGCCCGCGGACGCTGCCTCCTCCGCGATTACCGGCACGCCCGGCTCGAGCTCGGCCAGCCGCTTCAGGATGATCGCCTCGGCCCTGGCGTCCGCTTCGGTGACGGGGCTTGCATCGTCCTTGTGCTCGACGGCGAAGTCGCTGCCATAGACCTGGAGGATAGCCGCTCCCGCCTCCAGCGCGATCCCAGCGAGCGCAAGAGCCCGCGTCGTCGGCCGGCCCGCTGTGTTCCCGGTCATGTGGTGCTGCCCCTGCCCGTCTGCTGTTCCACGCGCTTTCGGGGCGCCACTTAGCAGATCGGGCGAGGCGCGGACAGCCCAGGTCCATCAGGTCGGACTGTCGACCGTGGAAATGCCGCCGTCGACCGGCAGCTCGATCCCCGTGGAGAAGGTGGCATCGAAGCCGAGGAACAGCGCGGCGCGGGCGATCTCGTCCACGGTGCCGTGGCGCTTCATGGGCGTGGCCAGATCTCCGATGCTCGCCAGGTCCCGCCGCTCGTCCGCAGTCATGCCGGCAACGCCGAGCGTCGGGGTGTCGATGAACCCGGGGGCAAGGCAGTTGACGCGCACGTTTCGGCCGACCAGCTCCGCCGCCAGACCCTGCGCAAATGCCCGCACGGCGGCCTTGGTGCCCATGTAGACGCTCATCGAGGGCGAGGCCGTGGCGGGCGTGACCGTGGTAGCGGTGATCGATCCGCCGTCCCTGACGAGCGGCGCCAGGCGCTGCATCGCGAAGAACGCGCCCCTGGCATTGACGGCGAACTGGCGATCGAAGCTCGCCTCGGTGACCGAGTCGAACGGGGCGAACTCGGCGATGGCCGCGAAGATGAACATCGCATCGAGAGGGTAGAACGCACGCGCGACCGTGTCGGCGAGCGATGCCAGATCCCCTGCATCCGAGATGTCCGACTGCAGGACGGTGGCACGGTCTCCCAGCTCCCTCGCTACTCTCTCGGCATTCTCGGCATTGGCGCCGGTCAGCAGCACACGGGTGCCACCGTCGATCAGCATCCTGGCCGTGGCCAAACCCATCCCGTGAGTGCCCCCGATGACGAGGGCGGTCTTGTTGCGAAGGCGGTCCATCACGTGCAGCTCCCGTTCCATCGGATCCGCCGATCGTATAGACCTGTGAACGCAGCGCCTGAAAGAACTGGAATGTGCACACAGCGTCCACAAACATGAACCATATCCGCCCGTGATGTTCAGCCTCGATGACGCCAGCCTGTTCGCCAGGGTCGTGGAGCATGGAGGCTTCGCGGCCGCCTCCCGTGCCACGGGCCGCCCCAAGTCGACCTTGAGCAAGCGGGTCAGCGCGCTCGAGGACCAGCTCGGCGTCCGTCTCGTCAACCGCAATGCGCGCGGACTTTCATTGTCGGAGGCCGGCGAGGAGTTTCACCGCCATGTCCGCGCGATGCTCGCCGAGGCCGAGACGGCCGAGGCGCTGGTGAAGGAGCGGCTGGCCGAGCCGCGCGGCGCGGTGCGGATCACGGCCTCGGTGATCACCGCCCAGCATCACCTCTCGGCCGTCCTGCCGGACATCGCCCGCCAGCTGCCGCAGGTGCAGATCATGCTGCACGCGACCGACCGCATGGTCGACATCGTGCAGGAATCCTTCGACATCGCCGTGCGCGACCATCACGAGGCATTGCCATCGTCGGATCTGGTACAGCGGCGGATCGGCTTCGAGCCCGACCTGCTGGTCGCGGCGCCCACATATCTGGCGAACCATGACATGCCCACATCCCCCAGGGCGCTGGATGCGCATGACGGGCTGGTCAACGGGCCGATCGGAAGGCCCTTCGCCTGGCGGCTGGAGGATGGCCGGGGCAACAGCCTCGGCGTGTCGCCGCGCGTGCGTTTTCACGCCGACGACCCGATGACCCTCGTCCGCGCGGCGCAGGGCGGCCTCGGCGTGGCGGCGCTGCCGCGTTCGATGTGCCTGCCGCACCTGTCCGATGGCACGCTGGTGCGGGTGCTGCCCGGCTGGACGGCCGGCGGCGCCACGACCACGCTGGTGTTTCCGCACCGGCGCGGACAGCTCCCATCGGTGCGGGCGGTGGCAGATCTGATCGTCGGGCGGCTGAAGGCCCGCCTGGAGGCGGATTGACCGGCGCGAGGCACCGCCCCCCTCGGTTGTCGCATTTCGCCTCAGGATGTAACACTCGCCCGAGGGCGGATTCTGCCGATTCGCATGCCGGACAGCCGGGGCGTCATCCGATGACCGATCAAGCCGTGACCGAACAGAGCCTGACCGACCAGGCCGTGCCGAGCGACCTTGAGCTCGGTGCGCTGATGTGCAGCCGCCTCTGCCACGACGTGATCAGCCCCGTCGGCGCGATCGCCAACGGCTTCGAGGTGCTGGAGGACGAGAAGGATGAGTCGATGCGCCAGATGGCGCTCGACATCATCCGCGCCAACGCCGACAAGGCCTCCGCCCGGCTGCAGTTCGCCCGGCTCGCCTTTGGCGCCATGGGGGCGACCGCCGACCGCTTCCCGCTCGAGGACGCTCGTCGCCTGACCGAAAACCTCTACAAGGGGGAAAAGGCGCGCATCCAGTGGAACGTTCCGCCGGACGCCCTGCCCAAGGATCAGGTGAAGCTGCTGGTCAACCTGGTGATGGTCGCCGTCGCGACGATCCCGCGCGGCGGCGACGTGACTGTCGACATGGCCGCCGACG
>JAEYRQ010000133.1 GCA_023435545.1 Pseudomonadota bacterium
CCACCACCCCCTCCGAGACACCACTGCTGATGGCGACCTGGCTCCAACCCGGCCGGCACCTGACCGCGATGGGCTCCGACGCCGAGCACAAGAACGAGATCGAGCCGGCAGCGATCCTGCGCGCCGACCTCTACGTCGCCGACCGCCTGTCGCAGACGCGGCGGCTCGGCGAACTGCACCACGCCATCGCGGCGGGGCTGAT
Source organism: Pseudomonadota bacterium (assembly GCA_023435545.1). GTDB lineage: Bacteria > Pseudomonadota > Alphaproteobacteria > Rhizobiales > Tepidamorphaceae > Tepidamorphus. The sequence goes on from JAEYRQ010000133.1 coordinate 203, forward strand.
CGGGCCGAAGACGGTGTTTCCCGAACTGGGCGAGATCATCGCCGGCACCAGGGCGGGCCGCGCCTCGGCCGAGGACATCACCATCTGCGACCTGACCGGCACCGGCGTGCAGGACACCGCGATCGCCACGCTGGCGCGCGCGCGCGCGCTCGCCACCGGTGCCGGCACGACTTTCGACAGCTGAAGCGCCGCCACTGCGGCCGAACCAGGACAGACGAGCGATCATGAGCCTGCCAAACCTCCATTTCACGCGTGAGGAATATGCTGACCGGCTCGCGCGCACCCGCCGCGCCATGGCAGAGCGCGAAATCGACCTTCTGATCGTCTCCGACCCCTCGAACATGAACTGGCTGACCGGCTATGACGGCTGGTCGTTCTATGTCCACCAGGCCGTCATCGTTCCGCCCGATGGCGAACCGGTCTGGTTCGGCCGCGGGCAGGACGCCAACGGCGCCAGGCGGACCGCCTATCTGGGCGAGGACAACATCGTCGGTTATGCCGACCACTATGTGCAGTCCACCGAGCGTCATCCGATGGATTACCTGGCCGAGGTGATCGCGGCGCGGGGATGGGATCGGCTGGTGATCGGCGTGGAGATGGACAACTACTACTTCTCCGCCGCCGCCTATGCCTCGCTCGTCCGGCACCTGCCGAACGCCCGCTTCGTCGACGCGACCGCGCTGGTCAACTGGCAGCGGGCGGTGAAGAGCCCGACGGAGATCGGCTACATGCGCAAGGCGGCCCGCATCGTCGACGCCATGCACGCGCGCATCCTGGAGACGATCGAGGTCGGCATGCGCAAATGCGATCTCGTCGCCGAGATCTACGATGCGGGCACGCGCGGCGTCGACGGGCCGGATGGTCCCATTGGCGGCGACTATCCCGCGATCGTGCCGCTGCTGCCCTCTGGCGAGGATGCCTCGGCGCCGCACCTGACCTGGGACGACCGGCCGATGAAGGCGGGCGAAGGCACCTTCTTCGAGATCGCCGGCTGCTATCGCCGCTATCACTGCCCGCTGTCGCGGACCGTGTTCCTCGGCAAGCCGGACCAGGCCTTCCTCGATGCCGAGAAGGCGACGCTGGAGGGCATGGAAGCGGGCCTTGCGGCTGCGAAGCCGGGCAACACCTGAGAGGACATCGCCAACGCATTCTTCGCGGTGCTGGCGCGACACGGCATCGTCAAGGACAACCGCACCGGCTATCCGATCGGGCTGTCCTATCCGCCGGACTGGGGCGAGCGGACGATGAGCCTGCGCCCCGGCGACCGCACCGAGCTGAAGCCCGGCATGACATTCCATTTCATGACGGGGCTGTGGCTGGAGACGATGGGACTTGAGATCACGGAATCGATCCTGATCACCGAGACCGGCGTCGAGTGCCTCGCCGACGTGCCGCGCAGGCTGTTCGTCAAGGACTGAGGCGGCGATGAACGAGATGTTTCTCCGCCCCTCCCCGATCGTTCCGACCGTCGACCTCGACACCGACGGCGTGCAGCACGGCTTCCTGAGGCTGCCCTACAGCCGCGACGATTCCGCGTGGGGCTCGGTGATGATCCCGATCGCGGTGATCCGCAACGGTGCCGGACCGACGGCGCTGCTCACCGGCGGCAACCACGGCGACGAGTACGAGGGGCCGCTGGCGCTCTACGAGATGGCCCGCACCCTCGCCCCCAGGGATGTCACCGGCACCGTTATCATCCTGCCCGCGATGAACTATCCGGCGTTCCGGGCCGGCACCCGCACCTCGCCGATCGACAGGGGAAACCTCAACCGCAGCTTCCCCGGCCGGCCGGATGGAACAGTGACCGAGAAGATCGCCGATTTCGTCCAGCGGCACCTGCTGCCGCGCGCCGACGTCGTGCTGGACTTCCATTCGGGCGGCAGGACGCTCGACTTCCTGCCGTTCTGTGCGGCGCACGTCCTCGACGACAAGACGCAGGAGGAGAAGGCCTTCGCGGCGGTTGCTGCGTTCGCCGCGCCCTACTCCGTCAAGATGCTGGAGATCGACGCGATGGGGATGTTCGACACGGCCGCCGAGGAGATGGGCAAGGTGTTCATCACCACCGAACTCGGTGGCGGCGGCACCGCGCGGGCCGAGACGGTGCGCGTGGCGCGGCGTGGCGCGATGAACCTGCTGCGCCACACAGGGATCCTCGAGGGCGAGCCGGAGGCCAGCGAGACCACCTGGCTCGACATGCCGTCGGATGCCTGCTTCTGCTTCTCCGAGGTAGATGGGATGATCGAGACGAAGGTCGATCTCGGCGAGCCCGTCGCCGAAGGCGATGTCATCGCCTGTGTCTATCCGATCGGCCGTACCGGACTGGAGCCGGTCGATATCCACGCGAGGATCTCGGGGCTGCTGGTCGCGCGGCATTTCCCGGGTCTGGTGAAGGCCGGCGACTGTGCCTCGGTGATCGCTACCAGGGTTTCTTGAGGTCAGGGCGGGGCCGGCGTGCCACCAATTGCGTCCCGGCCCCGCCGCGGCAGCATCCCTATTGCCGATAGAGCACCATGCCCGCGTGATGAAGGACGTCGTCGATGAACTCGCCATCCGCGGTGAAGCCGGTATCGTCCCAGTACTCGATCCGGGTCCCTGTGACCTCGTACCGGCCTTCGTAAGCGCGCTCCCTGCTCCCGCGGGCCTCGACATAGCGCCCGTTGGGCAGCAGTTCGTGCCGGATACGGCCATCGGCCGTGACCCACATCCCCGCATAGGGATGGTCGCCCTGCATCTCGGTATCCTCCGCGTGAACAGCCGCCGCTGTGAGGGCTACGGCCAGAAGAGCAGTTGAGAGAATTCGCATCATCGGTGTCCTGCTTTGGGGTGGGGTCGGACAGCGGACGGGCACGGATTTCGGATGCGTCCCATGCCCGCCTGCCGCGGATGCTCAGTCGCTGCGCGGCTCATTGTTGTCCACGACCTCCTGATAGGCTGCGAGGTCGAGAAAGGCTTCCGCCTCGGCCACCTCGCCGTCCTCGAGGCGGAAGATCCAGACGAACTGGTTCTGATACGGCTGTCCTGACGTCGTCGTGGACGAGGCGTCGAAGCGGATGATGACTGTGTCGCCGACTGCCCAGATGTCGTGGACTTCGGGGACCAGCGGTTCGGCGAGGCGGCTGACCAGCGGCCGGGACGCGCGCTGGGTGAAGTCGACGATGCCGTCGTAGGTTCCGGCGACCGGGCCGGAGCCATGGATCGTCCAGCTCACGTGCGGGGACAGGATTTCGAAGACGCTGCCACCGGCAGACCATCTGTCGAACGCCCCGCGGACGATCTCTAGGTTGCGCGAGGCGGCGTCATCCCCGGTTGCGGCGGTCCCGGCGAGGGCGGGAAGTGTGGCAAGGGCGAGGGCAGATGCCAGGATCGTTGTCCGGGAGGTAAGGACTATTGGCCGGGTCAGGTTCGAGAGTGTCATTTTCGATCTCCTGTCGTTGTGTGCTTAATTGGAAGTACGGCGGCCGGAAATCGGCCGAGAGGCGCCAAGACCATTGCGCTGCCTCAGTTGGCGGACGCGGTCGGGCGAATGGTGATTTCCGTCGTGTCGACGCTGGCCGGCGCCTCGATCACCTGCCGGACAGCGCGGGCAATATCGGCCGGCCTCAGCGCGATGGCCCGATAGGCGTCCATCGTCGCCCTGGTCTCCTCGTGGGTGATCGTGTCGGCGAGTTCGCTCTCTACCACCCCGGGATTGACGCAGGTGACGCGGATGTCGTCGTGCTCCTGACGTAGCCCGTCGGAGATGGCGCGGACCGCGAACTTCGTGGCGCAGTAAACGGCGGCGGTCGGCACCACCGACAGCGCACCGATCGACCCGATGTTGATGATCTGGCCGCTGCCCTGCCTCCGCATCTCCGGCAGTACCGCGGCAATGCCCCAAAGGACGCCCTTGATGTTGGTGTCGATCATGCGCTCCCACTCCTCGTGCTTGCCGGCGGCGAGCGGGGACAGAGGCATGATGCCGGCATTGTTCACCAGGACATCGATGCGTTCCCAGCGCTCCAGCGCCACGGCGGCGAATGCCTGAACGGATGCGAGCTCCGTAACGTCTAGCGCATGGGCCTCGGCACTGCCGCCCGCTGCGCGGATCTCGCCTGCGAGCCTGTCGATGCGATCGACGCGCCGCGCGCCAAGCAGCAGCTTCGCTCCCGCGGCACCGAGTTCACGGGCAACGCCTTCGCCGATCCCGCTGGACGCGCCGGTGATGAGAATGACCTTGTCCATTTTCGTCTCCTCGTTGACTGGAGGAGACGTAAACATCCCAGCGCGTAGCGGTACCTATGCATTGCTGCACTGACTGGTTAGTATCACTGGACAATGCAGATCGACATGAACCTGCTGACACTGTTCATCGCGGTCGCGGAGGCGGACAATTTTCGCGCCGCCGCCGACCGGCTGGGCGTTACCCGCTCGGCCGTGAGCCAGGGAATGCGGCGGCTGGAAGATGCCGTGGGGGTGCAACTCGTCTCCCGGACGACCCGGTCTGTGCACCTGACGGAGGCTGGCGCGCGCCTGCACGAGACCCTCTCCCAGCCAATCCTCGAAATCGAGGCGGCTCTGGATGCCGTGGCGGGCGACGACTCGCCGCGAGGGCTTCTACGCATCGCAGCCACGTCTATTGCGGAGGAGTTCCTCTCGGGACCGCTCATTGCCGCATTCGCCGAGGCATACCCGGCGGTGACGATCGACATCACCGTCACCGACGCCGAATTCGACATCGTCGCCGCCGGCTTCGATGCTGGCGTCCGGCTTGGCGAGGTGATCGAGCGCGACATGATCGCGGTACCGATCACCGGCGACCAGCGCGAGGTGGCCGTTGCCTCTCCCGGCTATATCGAGAGGCATGGAATGCCGGCCCACCCCAGAGACCTCCTGAAGCATCGCTGCATCGGCTGGCGGCCGGCGACGGATGTGGCACCCTACCGCTGGGAGTTCGAGGAGGACGGCGTTCCCTTCGACATCGCCGTCCAGCCGCAGATCACGACCAATGACCTGTCGCTCATGGTCCGTTCCGCGCTCAGCGGGGCGGGCATCACCTTCATGACGGAAGACAGCGTACGCCGCCACATTGCCGCAGGCGAGCTCGTCTCGCTGCTGGAAGACTTCCTGCCGCCCTTCCCCGGCTTCCACCTCTACTACCCGCAGCGGCGGCACGTCGCGCCGAAGTTGAGGGCTCTGATCCAGCACGTGCAGCACTGGCGTCGTTCGGCTGGCTGACGCGGCGATGTCACACCGGCCGATCCTGGATCGTCTTGTTGTCAGGTTTCACCGATAGGAGATGAACCATGACGCCGAAGATCGACCTCTTTGCCGCCGCCCCTGCCCTGATGAAGGAATGGCACCGGGCATCCGTCGCCATCAACGACAGCCTCGAACCGGGCCTCGCCGAACTCGTTAAGATCCGTGCCTCGCAAATCAACGGCTGCGCCAACTGCATCAACCTGCACACCGTGCACGCCCGCGAGAACGGCGAAACGGAGCAGCGCCTCTATCTGTTGGCGGCCTGGCGCGAGGCGCCCTGCTACAGCGAGCGCGAACGCGCCGCACTTGGCTGGACCGAGGCGATGACGCGGCTCGCGGACGGACCTGCGCACGAGGACGCCCATGAGGCGCTGAAGGCGCATTTCATCGAGGAGGAGCAGGTGAAGCTCACCTTGCTGATCAACGTCATAAACGGCTGGAACCGGCTCGCGGTGGGCTTTTCCCTGTGGGCCGACCCGGCGCAGGTGAAGGCCGCAGCGAAGGCCACCAGGGCGGCGGCCTGATGGAGGATACGGGTTCGATGGACGCAGCGGCCAGCTTCGGCCCGCTGCGTCCGATGCTGATGCGGGTCGCCTACCGGATGCTCGGCTCGGTCGCCGACGCGGAGGACGCTGTGCAGGAGGCCTTCATCCGCTGGATGGGGG
>JAEYRQ010000110.1 GCA_023435545.1 Pseudomonadota bacterium
CTGGTCGAGATGTACGGCAGCCATGCCGGCCGCGAGACGACGATCGGCTTCGTCAGGCCGATCGGGACATTCATCCTGGCGGCGGTGCTGAAGGATCAGGTCTACCTGCAGTCGGCGCGCACGCTTGAGAAGTCGCGCGTCCTGATGATACCTGCCGCGAATGTCCGCGAAGCCATGCAGCGCGACACGGCCTTCATGTCGGCAATCGTGGGCGAACTGGCGAGCTGCTACCGGAACATGGTCAAGGACCTGAAGAACCAGAAGCTGAGGACGGGCACCGAGCGGCTGGCCAACTGGCTGCTGCGCGCGAACGGTCAGCAGGGAGGCGGAGGAGTCGTCGAGCTCGGCATCGGGAAACGTGTTCTGGCCTCTCGACTCGGCATGACGCCGGAGAACCTGTCGCGGGCCTTTGCCACACTCGGTCCCTACGGGGTGGTCGTCAACGGGCCGACGATCCGGTTCGAGGACGTCGACGCGCTGACCCATTTCGCAAAGCCGAGCCGCCTCATCGACGATCCGTCCAGTTGAAACCGGCGGCGAGCGCTACTTCGTCGCGGTCTTCCACCAGGCCTCGAGGCGCCCGCGCCGGCTCTTGGGCGGCTCGGTGAACAGCAGACCGGCACGTCGGGCTGCGGTCCTCGTGCGCCGCGCCCTGAGCACCAGTATGGCGTCGAGACACGCCTCCCGCTGCTTCAGGCCGGCGAAGCCGTCCACCCCGTCCGCGATGCGCTTCTGCAGTAGGACCAGGTCGTTGTGCTGGCCGAGATCCTCGCGCAGGTCCTGCAGCTCGCGGACCTCGGCCTTCAGCAGCCGCGGCCACAGGCTGGAGAACAGCTCGAGCTGATAGCGCCAATGGATCACCCGCTTGCGGGCCTCGTGGAGGTCCTCCGCAAGGCCTGATCCCAGCCCTTTCCGCAGGGCCTTGCGTGCCGCGCGGTATGTCGTCGCCAGCCCGTCGAGATAGGCGTCGTGGTCGTCGGGGAGATTCCAGCCCGCGACCTCGTCGCGATGCGGCCGCATCTGCCGGGCGACCTCGCGGCAGAGATCGCGCAGCGCCTTGCGCCCGGCCGACTGAGCAACGGCACTGGCGGCGCCGCGCCTCAGCGCGGCGATGTCGATCCGGCGACGAGGGCTCGCCTTTTCCAGCTGGTCGATCGCATCGTGCAGGGCCTGGCTGTCGCGCGCCTCGGACAAGGCCCGGGCGGCATCGCGGGCAGCGGCGTTGAGCCGTGCATAGTCCGCTTCGTCGAGAGATACGCGAACCAGGCGCAGGTACGACCGGAACGCCTTCAGGTCCTTGCGCGCGTCGTGCACGATTTCGTGCACGTCCCCCCGACGCGAGACGAGCCGCGCGATCGCAGAATTCAGCAGGTCCGTCAGGGCGCGGCCAACTTCCGTGCCAGTCCGGCCACTGAGATTCACGTCCCCACCCTGCTCCCTACACCGCACTTCGTCCGGGATAGCTGTGCAGACGCTCGCCGCCTGATCCCTTTGGCGCAGTCTAGCATGTCGCCCGGCAGCGGACAGGCCCGAGCATTCCACCTCGCTGCGGCAAATCCACTTCCCGTCCAGGCCTCCGCACGCCTTGGAGCGCGACATCGGGCCCAGTCGACGGCGATCTCGCCTGCAGAGCCGAACCGAGGCCGCACAGGAACATCGGCAGGATCGCCGCCGGGAGCCGTTGGGAGTGGCGGGAGCCGGTGGGGCTCAGGCGTTCGTCACGGGTGCCCGCGCCACGGCGCTTTCAGTAATCTAGGCGGCGTCGACATCGCGCCAGCTCTTGCCCAGCTAGCCGGAGAAATGAGGCCGCAGCAACTGAGCCGGCGAGCTCCATCGGACCATTGTCTCGAGCGGGTGGAGTCGGAGATGCGGCGAGGCGCAGCCCTTTCCGCACGGCCTCCCTGAATGGGCTTTCCCCAGCTCGCCGTGGCATCGCCGTTAGGGTTTGCAATCGCGTCACCGGATTGCTACATAAGCGCCGCGGCGGCGATCGCCGCCTCCAACGCGCCGGCGGGTCCGGCGCGTTCCTGTCGCGGGGTGGAGCAGCCCGGTAGCTCGTCAGGCTCATAACCTGAAGGTCGCAGGTTCAAATCCTGCCCCCGCAACCACCGATACCGACACTCCCGCGAGTCCAGCTCCGGGAGTGTTCGTTTTTGTAGCCTTTCCAACGGCTTGCCGCTCGATCCAGCTCAGGATCGTGCCCAGTTCGCCGTATAGCGTCGCATCGATCTCGCCCCGGTTCGGGCCGGGCTTCAGCACGATTTTTTCGATCAGCGCCCGCAGCGCTTCCGCTGCTTCGCTTCGCTCCTCCGGCCGGTTCAGTGCCTCCGTCAGCCGCCCGACCTTCGTCGCATAAACCGCAGAAGCACTCGGCAGGATGTCGGGCGTGTCATCGGGAACGTCGGCAAGCAACGCGGTCAACTCGGCCTTGCGTACCTCCAGCCCGTCCATCGCGCCCTTCATGGAGGGCTGATACATTCCGTCCTTGATCGCCTCGATGATCCCTTGGATTTGATTCTCCATCTTCGTCAACTCAGCCCGCCAGGCGACTCCATTCGAGCGGCGCTCGCGATTGAGCCTGTTTGTCTCCTCGGCGTGGGCACGCACCGCTTCGGCCGCAACTTCCGGCGCCATCATCCGGTCCTTGAGACCGGCAAGGACGCGGCGCTCTAGCTCTTCGCGCGCAATCGTCCGGCTGTTCGAGCAGGAGCCGTTGCTGATGTGGTTCGAGCGCGCGAAGCGAGGTGGGCCTGCCTGGTCAGACAGTTTGGCGGCATGGCTAAGTCGGGCCGCTGCCGACGACGGCCACTGGCAAGGTGCAGAAGTTGGCGTTGCGTGACCGGGTTCGCACGCTCAATTGGATCACTGACCAATCGCGACCAGGGCCAGATGCAACGCGTTTCAGTTCGCAGATTGCACAATATGTCAGTGCCGGGCGATCGGCCTACCGCAGGAAGCTTCTGAACCGGGCCAGCGCGAAGAAGAATAGGATTGTGCCGATCGCCAGCAGTGCGGCGAACTGCGGCCAGACGACGTCGAGTCCCGCACCGCGGAACAGCACCGCCTGCGCCAGTATGACGAAATGTGTGTCGGGTGCGGCCAGCATGATGGTCTGGATGATTTCCGGCATGCTCTCGCGCGGCGTGGTGCCCCCCGACAGGATCCGCAGCGGCAGCAGCACGATCATCAGCAGCAGCCCGAACTGGGGCATCGAGCCGGCGACGGTCGCCAAGAATATCCCCAGCGAGGTGGTGGCGAACAGCAGCAGCGCCGCGCCCGCGAGGAAAAGCGTGACCGAGCCCTCAATCGGGACCGCGAGCAGCCCCTGGACGACGAGGACGATCGACAGTGCGGAGGCTACGAGGACGACCAGCCCCATCGACCACACCTTGCCGATCATGATCTCGGCGGGCGTGACGGGCATCACCAGCAAATGCTCGATCGTGCCGTGCTCGCGCTCCCGGATCAGCGCGGCCCCGGTCAGGATGATCGACAGCATGGTGATGGACGAGATGACGTTGGTGATCGCCCCGAACCAGGCCTTGTCGAGCTGGGGGTTGAAGCGGGCGCGCAGGGTCAGCTCGACCGGAATCGAAGTCCCGGCCCTGTATCCCTGCAGGAACTCCGCGACCTCGGTGGAGACGATCGACTGAACGTAGCCGCTGCCGGAGAAGGCCTGCATCATGCGCGTCGCATCGACGTTCAGCTGAATCGTCGGTGCGCGCCCGGCCAGCAGATCGCGCTGGAAGTTCGGCGGAATATTCAGCGCAAAAGTGTCGAGGCCAGCGTCCATGCGGCTGTCCATCTCGTAGATCGAGATCAGCCGCGGCGGCACGAAATACGGTGGGTAGAATGCGGTTGCGATACGGCCGGAGACTGGTGATCGGTCCTCGTCCACGATGGCGATTGCGGCATTGTTCAGGGTCTCCGGCATGGCCCTCGAAGCGGTGTAGATCGAGACAGTGAAGGAGTAGACGATCAGCACCAGCAGGATCGGGTCGCGGGTAAGGCCGCGCAGTTCCTTGATGCCGAGTTGCAGGATGTTGGCGGCGCGCATCCTCACCTTTCCTGCTTCTGGAGGAGCAGCAAGGCCAGGCCCAGCAGCACCGGGACGGCGATCGCGAGCGGAACGAACGACGCCGAAAGGTCAGCGAAATCCAGCGCCTTGGAGAAGGTGCCGCGCGATATCGTGACGAAATGCGTGGTCGGATATATGCGGCCGATGAACGCTCCGACCCCCTGCAGAGAGGACACGGGATCGATGATCCCGGAGAACTGCACCGCAGGGATCAGCGTGATCAGCGTCGTGCCGAAGATCGCCGCGATCTGGCTCCTCATGAAGCTCGACAGAAGCAGCCCGAGGGCTGTCGCGACCGTGACATAGAGAAGCGCGCCGACGCTCAATGCGGCCAGGCTGCCGGTGAACGGCACACGGAATAGGAACACCGCGAAGCCCAGCAGCATGAAGAAGTTCAGCATGCCGAGCGCCACGTAGGGCGCCTGCTTGCCGAGCAGGAATTCGAGACGGGTGACCGGCGTGACGTAGAAGTTGACGATGGAGCCCAGCTCCTTCTCCCGCACCACGCTGAGGGCGGAGAGCATCGCCGGAATCATCAGCAGGAGCATCGGGATGACGGCCGGGACCATCGCCACCAGGCTCTCGACGGCCGGATTGTACCTGAAGCGGGTCTCGAGCCTGAAGTCGCCAACGGTCGCGGCATCGCCATAGAGCTCGCGGGCGGTCTGCGTCAGCCACGCCACGTGCATCCCCTGAACGTAGCCGCGCGCGGTTTCCGCACGGGTCGGCATGGCGCCGTCGATCCAGGCGCCGATCTCGACGTCCCGTCCCCGCGCCACGTCGCGCCCGAAGCCCGGGGGAATCTCGATCGCGAGGCTGAGCTCGCCGGCACGCATGCGCCGCTCGAGTTCGGCATCGTCGGCGATCGGGGGCTTCTCGATGAAGTACCGCGATCCCGCGATCTGCAGCACGTAGTCCCGACTCGTGGTCGTGTCGTCGCGATCGAGCACCGCGAAGGTCAGATCCTCGACATCCATGTTGATGCCGTATCCGATGACGAACATCAGAATGACGGTTCCCAGGATCGCGAGTGTCGCACGGATCGGATCGCGGCGCAGCTCGAGCGACTCGCGCCGCGTGTAGGCGAACATGCGGCGCAGGTCGAAGGACCGGTACATCCGCTCGTGCGCGGCCGGAGCTTCACCCGGCGCCGGCGTTTCGATCTGCGGTGCGGCCGCTGCGTCCACCGCGTGCGCCTCGTCCGTTTCGCCGATCGCGTCCTCCAGATAGGCGACGAAAGCCTCTTCCAGCGTCGCCGCGGCTCGCGTCGCGACGATCGCCGCCGGCGTGTCGCTGACCAGCACCTTGCCGGCGTGCATGAGCGAGATGCGGTCGCACAGCTCCGCCTCGTTCATGAAATGCGTCGAAACGAAGATCGTCACGTTGTCCTTGCGCGAGAGGTCGGACAGCATCTGCCAGAAACCGTCGCGGGCGATCGGGTCGACGCCCGAGGTCGGCTCGTCGAGGATCAGGATGTCGGGCGAATGGATCATCGCCACGGCGAGCGACAGCCGCTGGCGGATGCCGAGCGGTAGGTCGTCGGGGAAGGCGTCCATGACGCCCGACAGGTCGAAGCGTCGTGCCATCTCCTCGACACGGCCGGGAATGGCCTCGCGCGCCATGCGGAACAGGCGGGCGTGCAGGTCGAGGTTCTGCCGGACCGTCAGCTCGGTGTAGAGCGAGAACGCTTGGCTCATATAGCCGACGCGGCGGCGCACCTCGATGTCGTTCGGATCGACCTCGCCGCCGAACAGACGCGCCCTGCCCTCGCTTGCCGGCAGGAGGCCGGTCAGCACCTTCATAGTCGTCGTCTTGCCGCAGCCGTTGGAGCCGAGGAAGCCGAAGATCTCGCCGCGGGAGATCCGGAAGCTGACGGCATCGACGGCGGTGAATGCGCCGAAGCGCACGGTCAGGTCTTCGGCCTCGATAGCGATCTCACCGTCCGCGCCGGGCCGCCGCGGCGGGATGGCGACCTCCCGATGGCCCTGCCGGGCCTCTTCCGGCAAGAGCGCAATGAAGGCAGTGTCGAGGCTGGAGGCGCCCGTCTGCGCCAGGAGATCGACGGGCGTGCCAGTGGCAAGCACCTTGCCGGCATTCATCGCCACCAGCCAGTCGAACCGCGCCGCTTCCTCCATGTAGGCGGTGGCGACGATGACGCTCATCCCGGGATGCTGGACGCGGATCTCGTCGACCAGCCCCCAGAACTGCCGCCGCGACAAGGGATCGACGCCGGTGGTCGGCTCGTCGAGGATCAAGAGATCAGGATCGTGGATCAGGGCGCAGCACAGGCCGAGCTTCTGCTTCATGCCCCCCGACAATTTGCCGGCAGGCCGGTCCGCAAACGGATCGAGGCCTGTACTGCGCAGCAATTCGCCGATGCGGCGCTCGCGCTCCTGCAGGTTGTGGCCGAACAGCCGCCCGAAGAAGTCTACATTCTCGAACACCGACAGCGTCGGGTAGAGGTTCCTGCCCAGTCCCTGGGGCATATAGGCGATGCGGGGAAACGTCGCCCGCCTGTGGCGCACGTCGGCGATGTCGCCGCCCAACACCTCGACACGGCCCTCCTGCACAATGCGGGCACCCGCGATCAGCGACAGCAGGCTGGACTTGCCGACGCCGTCCGGCCCGATCAGCCCGACCATGCGGCCGCCAGGGATATCGAGGGTGATTCCGTCCAGCGCCCGGGTCGCCCCGAACCTCAGCCCGAGCGCCTCGATCCTCGCGACCATCTGCTCGGCCGGCGATCCCCCAGCGTCCGGCCGGACCGTCATTGCACCAGGGTATCGGTGAGCCAGGCCGGCCAGTCGACGTCCGGCGCCAGGCGGACATAGGCCATGCCGGGCAGCCCCGTCTTCACCTGGTCGATGTGCCGGCGGAGCAGTTCGGGCGGTATCTGTGCCTTTACCCGGAACATCAGCTTCTGCCGCTCCTCCTCCGTCTCGACGGTCTTCGGCGTGAATTGGGCGACATCGGCGACGAAGATGACCTTCGCTGGAATGACGTATTGCGGAGCGGCGTCGAGAACCAGCCGCGCCTCGCTGCCGATCGCGACGCGCCCGGCCTCCGCCGTCGGCAGGAAGAACGTCATGTGCACATCGCCGAGATCGAGAAGGTTGAGCACCCGTCCGCCGGCGGCCAGGACCTCTCCGGGCTGGGCGACGCGATACTGGACGCGCCCGTCGCGCGGCGAGATCAGCGTGCTGTCGTCGATCTCGACAATGATACTTTCGATAGCCGCTTGTGCGGCCTCGACCGCTGCCTCGGCATCGACAACGAGCGCTCTGGCCGCGCTGATCGCCGCATCCGATGCCGCAAGCTGCGCCTGAGCGGCGGCGACCGCCGCCTTCGCGCCCTGGGCGGCGGCACGGTCGTCGTCGAGCACCTGTTGCGAGACGGTCTGGCTGCGAGCCAGTTGCTCCGAACGGGTGAGCTTCCGATCGGCCACGTCCTGCTGGGCCTCGCGTTGCGCGACGACGGCCACAGCGGCCGTCCGTTCGGCCTCCCGCTGGGCCACCACGCTCTTCGCCGTTTCGACGCTGATTTTCGCGCGCCGCAGTTGCGCCTCGGCCTGGCGGCGCTGGGCCTCGAGCTGCGTCGTGTCCATGCGGGCCAGCACCTGGCCGGCAGTGACGAACTCGCCTTCACCGGCCAGGATTTCCCGCACTCGCCCTGAGGTTTTCGTGGAGATATCGATCTCGACGGCCTCGATGCGCCCGTTGCCGCGGGCAAATCCGTCCGGCAGGGCATCGGCCTCGAGCTGCTGCCACGCGAAGTATCCACCCACCGAGAGGGCGAGGATCACGAGTCCCGACAGCCAGCGCCTGCGAACCGAATTCGCCATTGAACTCATCACTGCCTCATGGTTCTCCGCGACACTGCGGGCGCAAAGGTAGTGTATGCCGGCATGGTGACAATGCGTTGCGT
>JAEYRQ010000132.1 GCA_023435545.1 Pseudomonadota bacterium
GGGGCTGCGCACCGCCGCCGCCCGCACCACGGAGGACGAGGTCCAAGGGGTCAACACCCGAGCCCAGCTGGCCGATGTCGAGGCCGTCATGCAGGAGCGCCTGCGCGCGGCAGCCATGGCAGGCGGCGCCACGCTGGTTGCGCCCCACACCATCTTTCTCTCCCACGACACGCGGATCGGCCGGGACGTCGTCATCGAGCCCAATGTCGTGTTTGGACCCGGTGCCCGGATCGGAGACGGCGTCGTCATCCGCGCCTTCTCCCACATCGAGGGGGCCAGCGTCGAAAGCGGCGCGACAGTCGGTCCCTATGCCCGGTTGCGACCCGGCGCCGCGATCGCGGAGGGCGCCCATATCGGCAACTTCGTCGAGATCAAGGCCTCCGATATCGGCCCGGGCGCGAAGGTCAACCACCTGACCTATATCGGCGATAGCTCGGTCGGCGCTCGCTCGAACATCGGTGCCGGGACGATCACCTGCAACTATGACGGCTTCGACAAGTACCGGACAATGATTGGCGAGGGTGTCTTCGTCGGCTCCAACAGCTCGCTGGTCGCCCCCGTCACGATCGGCGATGGCGCCTATATCGCGTCCGGCAGCGTGATCACCGAGGATGTCGAACCCGATGCCCTGGCGCTAGGCCGGGGCCGCCAGGCGGCCAAGCCGGGCTGGGCGGCGGCCTTTCGGGCGCAGAAGACCGCAGCAAGACCTAAACCCGGCGGAAACGAAAGCTGAAGCATATTGCGCCCACGCTGCGAGGGCGGTCACAGTCGGCAATGAACTGTGAATTCCGGACTGTCCCGGGAATCGGTAATCGAGTTTCCGGCTGTCGGGGGATCGCCACGGAGGTCTGGGACGTATGTGCGGAATCGTTGGCATTCTCGGCAAGGAGCCGGTCGCGTTCGACATTGTCGAGGCGCTGCGTCGCCTGGAATATCGTGGCTACGACTCGGCCGGGGTGGCGACGCTCGAATCCGGCCATCTCGACCGCCGGCGGGCGGAGGGCAAGCTGCGCAATCTGGAGGCGCGGCTTCACGCCAGTCCGCTCTCCGGGCACAGCGGCATCGGCCATACCCGCTGGGCCACGCATGGCGCACCGACCGAGGACAACGCGCATCCGCACGCGACCGACCGCGTGGCCATCGTCCACAACGGCATCATCGAGAATTTCCGGGAGCTGAAGAACGAGCTGGCGGCCGAGGGATACGCCTTCGCCACCCAGACCGACACCGAGATCGTCGCGCACCTGCTGACGCGGGAGCTTAAGGCCGGCAAGTCTCCGGTGGAGGCGGTCCACGCAACGCTGGGCCGCCTCGAGGGGGCCTTCGCGCTCGCCATCCTGTTCGAGGGCGAGGACGACCTGATGGTCGGCGCGCGGCGCGGCAGCCCGCTGGCCGTCGGGCATGGCGACGGCGAGATGTATCTGGGGTCCGATGCCATCGCGCTGGCGCCGTTCACCGACCGTGTCACCTATCTCGAGGACGGGGACTGGGTGGTGCTGACGCGTGGCGGGGCGCGGATATTCGATGCCGCCGGCAATCCGGTCGAGCGGCCGCTGTCCCGCTCGCTGGCGTCCTCGCTGCTGGTCGACAAGGGCAATCATCGCCACTTCATGGCGAAGGAGATCTACGAGCAGCCCGAGGTCGTCAGCCACACGCTCGCGCACTACATCGACATGGCGAGCGGCACGATCCGGCTTCCCGAAGCCGTGCCGGTCGATTTCGCGACCCTGAAGCGGATCACCATCAGCGCCTGCGGGACGGCTTACCTGGCAGGCCTGGTCGGCAAGTACTGGATGGAGAAGTACGCGCGGCTGCCTGTCGATATCGACGTCGCGTCCGAGTTCCGCTACCGCGAGGTGCCCCTCGACCCCGGTGGTTTGGCGATCTTCATCTCCCAGTCAGGCGAGACCGCCGACACGCTCGCCTCGTTGCGCTACTGCGCCGACAATGGCCAACGGATCCTCTCGATCGTCAACGTCCAGGAATCCTCGATCGCCCGGGAATCGGACGTCGTCTTCCCGACGCTCGGCGGGCCGGAGATCGGCGTCGCGTCGACGAAGGCCTTTACCTGCCAGCTCGCGGTGTTGGCGTGCCTCGCCATCGCCGCCGGGCGGCAGAGGGGCGTGCTGGGCGAGGAGGACGAGCACAAGCTGGTGAAATCGCTGATCGAGGTGCCGCGGCTCGCCACCCAGGCGCTGAAGCTCGAGCCGCAGATCGAGGAGCTCGCGCGGGAACTGTCCCGAGCCCGCGACGTACTCTACCTGGGGCGCGGCCTGAACTTCCCCATTGCGCTCGAGGGCGCACTGAAGCTGAAGGAAATTTCCTACATCCACGCGGAGGGCTACGCGGCCGGCGAACTCAAGCACGGGCCGATCGCGCTCGTCGACGAGAACGTTCCGGTGATCGTCGTCGCACCGTCCGACCGGCTGTTCGACAAGACCGTCTCGAACATGCAGGAGGTGGCCGCCCGCGGTGGCCGCATCATCCTTCTGACCGATGCCGCAGGCGCGGAGGCCGCAGGCGACCAGCCATTTGCGACGCTGGTCCTGCCCGAGATGTACCAGTTCGTGCAGCCACTGCTCTATGCGATCCCAGTGCAGCTCATCGCCTACCATACGGCGGTGTTCATGGGCACAGACGTCGACCAGCCGCGCAACCTGGCAAAGTCGGTAACGGTCGAGTAGTCCTGTAGCGCGAGCGACGCCTTCTGACGCGAGATCGGTCTAACGGCCGGTCTCGGTCACCTATATTATATGGTGAGAAGCGGCATCGGCCGCGTCGCCAGGGACCCGAAGAGCATGAAACTCAACGAGGAGGGCGGTCTGGGCATACTGCCCCCGGACATGCCGCCGCCGCGGCGGCCTGGCATCGGCATGCGCCTGCGAAACTATTTCCTGACCGGCCTGGTGATCGCCGCCCCGCTGTCGATCACCATCTACATCACGTGGTCGTTCATCGGCTGGGTGGATGCGTGGGTGAAGCCCTGGATTCCGGAGCGCTACAATCCGGACCACTACCTGCCGTTCACGGTGCCGGGCTTCGGGCTGATCGTCGCGGTGTTCGCGCTGATCTTCCTGGGCGCTGCCACCGCTAACCTGTTCGGCCGCACCGTCGTCGCCTATGGCGAGATGATGCTCGACCGCATGCCGCTGGTGCGCAGCCTCTACCGCGGCCTCAAACAGCTCTTCGAGACCGTCCTGTCGCAGACCAACAACTCTTTCCAGAAGGTCGGCGTCATCGAATATCCCCGCACCGGACTGTGGGCGATCGTGTTCGTAGCGACCGAGACCAAGGGCGAACTGGTGCACAAAGCAGGGGGCGAGGACACCGATCTGCTCAGCGTCTTCTTGCCCACCACACCGAACCCGACTTCCGGCTTCCTTCTGTTTGTGCCGCGCAAGGACGTCCGGATCCTGGATATGACCGTCGAGGACGGCGCCAAGCTGGTGATTTCCGGCGGCCTCGTCACGCCTGCCCATCCGGCGACCCCGGCCACGAAGGACCGTCGGCGCCCGGACCGGCCGACCGACACCCCGCCCGACGACAGCGGACAGCGCAGCGCGGCCGAATAGGCCTCCGAGGGTACTATCCGCCCTCGATGTAACGCATCGCCGTATCCTTGCGGAACAGGTAGAGCAGGGTGCGCAGAAGCTGGCCCCGCGGACCCTCCAGCCGCGGATCGCGCTCCAGCGCCAGCCGGGCGTCGTCGCGGGCGGCCTCGATCATGTCGAGATGAACCGCCGTGCGTACCACCTTGAACTCCGGCATGCCGCTCTGCCTGGTGCCGAGAACCTCGCCGCCACCGCGCAGCTTCAGATCCTCCTCGGCGATGACGAAGCCGTCCTCAGTGTCGCGCAGGATCCCGAGCCGGGAGCGCGCCGTCTCGCCGAGCGGCTGGCCGTAGAGCAGCAGGCAACTCGACGCCGCCTGCCCACGGCCGACGCGTCCCCGCAGCTGGTGTAGCTGGGCGAGGCCGAAGCGTTCGGCGTGTTCGATGATCATGATGCTAGCCTCGGGTACGTCGACGCCGACCTCGATCACGGTGGTGGCGACCAGCACACGCGCCTCGCCCTGAATGAACCGGCGCATCGCGGCATCCTTGTTCGCCCCGCTCATGCGGCCATGCACCAGCGCGACCCGGTCGCCGAACAGCGGCTTCAGCGCCGCGTGGCGCTGCTCAGCCGACGTGACGTCGAGCACCTCGGACTCCTCCACCAGCGGACAGACCCAGTAGACCTGGGTGCCGGCATCGACCGCGCGGCCGACAGCGCCGACGACATCCTCCAGCCGCGACATCGGCAGCACCCGGGTCTCGATCGGCTTTCGGCCGGCAGGCTTCTCGGTCAGCCGCGTCACGTCCATGTCGCCGTAATGGGTCAGCAGCAGCGTGCGGGGGATCGGAGTCGCGGTCATCACCAGCATGTCGACGCCGTTGCCCTTGGCTGCCAGCGCCAGCCGCTGGTGGACGCCGAAGCGATGTTGCTCGTCGACCACCGCAAGACCTAGATCGGCAAACGCGACGCCGGTCTGGAACAGGGCGTGCGTCCCAACCAGGATGTCGATCTCGCCCGCGGCGAGGGCGGCCAGCACCGGTGCACGGTCCTTACCCTGCTCGCGGCCGGTGAGGATCGCAATGCGCAGTCCGGCGGCTTCCGCCAGCGGTGCGATCCCACGCAGATGCTGGCGCGCCAGCAACTCGGTCGGCGCCATCAGCGCCGACTGCGCCCCAGTCTCGGCGACGCGGGCCATTGCGATGAGGCCGACGACGGTCTTGCCGCTGCCGACATCGCCCTGCAGCAGCCGCAGCATCCGCTCCGGCACCTCCAGGTCCGCCGTGATCTCCTCGACGGCGAGACGCTGGGAGGTCGTCAGGCTGTAGGGCAGGGCCTCCAGGATCCGGGCAACCAGTCGGCCGTCGCCGCGCCGCACCTTGCCCCGCCCCCGCCGCTGGCGGGCCCGCACGATCGACAGAGCGAGCTGCCCGGCGAGCAGTTCGTCATAGGCGAGCCTCGACCACGCCACCCCGTCCTCGGCGATGTCCTCCGGGCGGACCGGACGGTGAAGCGTTTCCAGCGCCTGGCGGAACCCCGGCCACCGCTGGCGCGCGATCCAGGAGGCATCCTGCCATTCCTCCAGCGCCGGTACCCGCTCCACTGCCTGCGCCACAGCCTTGGCGATCACCCGGCTGCCGAGGCCCGCAGTCGCCGGGTAGACCGGCTCGACCGGCGGCAGCTTCGCGAACTCCTCGTCGGTGAGGATGTGGTCCGGATGCACCATCTGCGGCAGGCCGTTGAACTCCTCGACCCGGCCGCTCACCCAGCGGCTCTCACCGGGCGGCAGCATCTTCTCGATCCACTTGCGGTTGGCGTTGAAGAACACCAGCGTCAGTTCGCCGGTCGCGTCCTGGCACATCACGCGGTAGGGCGCGCGGTCGCGGCCTTGCGGAGGCGCGCGATGTCTTGCGACGACGACCTCCAGCGTGGCGATCGTTCCGGGCTCCAGACGGTCGATCGTCGGTCGCTGGCGCCGGTCGACCAGACCGCCCGGAAGGTGCCAGAGGAGATCGGCGACCAGCGGCTCTCCATTGTCTTCGTCCGTCCCCAGCAGCCGCCCGAACAGGCCGGACAGGCGCGGACCGATTCCGCTCAGGCTGGAGATGGGGGCGAACAGGGGGTTGAGCAGGGCGGGCCGCATGCCGCGAAGGTGTCCCAGCTCAGCGGGATAGGCAACCGGGGCAGCTGGCGGTGCTGGCAGGGAGGGCATCGCCGCGCTATACCCACCGGCGTCACCCACCCAAAGGACATTGCCGTGACCATACCCGCGGACCGCGATCCCGCACCTGTCCCCGACGCGCGCCGGCGCAAGCTCGGCTTCCGCTGCTGGCATCGTGGTACCCGCGAAATGGACCTGCTGCTAGGACGATTCGCCGATGCCCACCTCGCCGGCATGAGCGAGGAGGAGGTCGCCGCGCTCGAATACTTGGCCGATGCGCCGGACCCGGAGCTGTTCGGCTGGATCGCCGAGACGAAGCCGGTTCCCGCCAACTACGACACCCCGATGCTGGCCGCGATCCGCGCCTTCCACCGCCAGCGCCCGGTCTCCAGCGCGGTCTGATCCCGTGAGTCACTCACCTCCGACCCGCACGCGCCTGTTCTCGCCTGCCGTTCTCGACCGGCCGGGCCGGCTGACGCTTGCCCATGTCCCCGACGGCTTCGACGCCGTGGTCGCGACCGACGTCGCGCGCGCCCGCGGTTCGACCGGCGTGGCGCTGCTCTGTGTCCTGCGCGATGCACAGCGCCTCGCCGATTTCGTCCGATCGGCGCGCTTCTTCGCGCCCGATGTCGAGGTGCTGGAGTTCCCGGCCTGGGACTGCCTTCCCTACGACCGGGTATCGCCGAACCCGGAGATCGTCGCGCGCCGCCTCGCCACCCTGACCCGCATCGCGCATCCGGGAGACGGTGGCCCGACGATCCTCGCGGCCACCGTCAATGCCGCGACCCAGCGGGTTCCGCCGCGCGACTGGATCGCATCCTCGAGCTGGTCGCTACGTCCGGGCGCCAGGGCCGACATGGATGCGCTGGTCGCCTGGCTTGTGCGCGACGGCTTCGAGCGGACCGGTACCGTGCGCGAAACCGGCGAATTCGCCGTACGTGGCGGCATTCTCGACCTGTTTCCACCGGGGCGGGACCTGCCGATCCGGCTCGACTTCTTCGGCGACACGCTGGAATCTGTGCGCAGCTTCAATCCGGAGACCCAGCGCACCGCGCACCAGGAGCACGGGCTGTCGCTGATCCCGATGAGCGAGCTCAGCCTCGACGATGCAGCGATCCGGCGCTTCCGAACCGAGTATGTCGCCCGCTTCGGCGTGCCCTCCAGCGACGATCCGCTCTATGCGGCGGTCAGCGAAGGCAGGCGCCACCAGGGCATGGAGCACTGGCTGCCGCTGTTCCACGACCGGCTGGAAACGCTGTTCGACCATGTCGGCGCGGTGCCGGTCATGTTCGATGCACTCGCCGACGAGGCGCGTGCCGAGCGCATGACCCAGGTCGCCGACTACCACACAGCGCGGGTGCAGGCGCTGGAGATGACCTCGGGCGAGGCGGCTCCATACAAGCCGCTTGATCCCGGCGCCCTGTACCTGACCGACGGCGACTGGACGGAGGCGTTGGAGGCCCGTGCCGTCGCGGCGCTGACGCCGTTCGACGTGCCGGAGAGCGAGACCACCGGCCCGGTCTTCGATCTCGGTGCCCGCGAGGGGCGAAGCTTCGCGCCGGAGCGGACCGATGCGGCCGCGAGCCTGTTCGACGCCGCCGCCGGCCATGCCCGCGAGGTCGTCAGGTCCGGCCGCCGCCTCGTCGTCGCCTGCTGGAGCGAGGGTTCCCGCGACCGGATGGGCGACATGCTCACCGACCACGGCCTGAAGGGCGTCCAGACCGTCACCGACTGGCCCGAGGCCCAGGCGCTTCCGAAGGGCAATGTGGCGCTTGCGGTGCTGGGCATCGAGCGCGGCTTCGAGGCGCCGTCCTTCGTGGTGATCGGCGAGCAGGACATTCTCGGAGACCGCTTCGTCAGGCCCAAGCGCAAGGGCAAGCGCGCCGCCGACTTCCTCACCGAGCTGACCAGCCTGTCGCCCGGCGACTACGTGGTGCATGTCGACCACGGCATCGGCCGCTTCGTCGGACTGAAGACCATCACGGCCGCCGGCGCGCCGCACGATTGCGTCGAGATCCACTATGCCGGTGGCGACAAGCTGTTCCTGCCGGTCGAGAACATCGAACTGCTGTCGCGCTACGGCTCCGAGGATGCGACGGCACAGCTCGACAAGCTCGGCGGCCACGGCTGGCAGGCCCGCAAGGCGAAGCTGAAGGAACGCCTGCGGGAGATGGCGAACGCGCTGATCCGCATCGCCGCCGCACGCACCATGCGCGACGCCCCCGTTCTGACGCCGCCGCACGGCGCTTTCGATGAGTTCCGCGCGCGGTTTCCCTACGAGGAGACCGAGGACCAGGAGACGGCGATCGGCGCGGTGCTCGACGATCTGGGCGCCGGCACGCCGATGGATCGTCTCGTCTGCGGCGACGTCGGCTTCGGCAAGACCGAGGTGGCGCTCAGGGCCGCCTTCGTCGCGGCGATGTCCGGCCGGCAGGTTGCGGTCGTGGTGCCGACCACGCTGCTGTCCCGTCAGCACTACAAGACATTCGTCGAGCGGTTCCGAGGTTTCCCGATCAAGATCGGCCAGGCTTCGCGTCTGGTCAGCGCCAAGGATCTGGCCGAGGTCAAGAAGGGGCTTGCCTCCGGCGACCTCGACATTGTCATCGGGACCCATGCGCTGCTCGGCAAGACCATCAAGTTCCGCGACCTCGCCCTGCTGATCGTCGACGAGGAGCAGCATTTCGGCGTCGCCCACAAGGAGCGGCTGAAGGACCTGCGGGCCGAGGTTCACGTCCTGACGCTGACCGCGACGCCCATCCCGCGCACGCTGCAGCTCGCCCTGACCGGTATCCGCGAACTGTCGATCATCGCCACGCCGCCGGTGGACAGGCTGGCCGTCAGGACCTTTGTCACGCCGTTCGACGGCGTCGTGCTGCGCGAGGCGATCCTGCGCGAGCACTATCGCGGCGGCCAGACCTTCTTCGTCTGCCCGCGCATCTCCGACCTCGAGGACATGGCGGCCTACCTGCGCGACCATGTGCCGGAGGTGAAGTTCGCGGTCGCGCACGGGCAGATGCCGCCGACCCAGCTCGACGACATCATGGGCGCCTTCTACGACGGCCGCTACGACGTGCTGCTGTCCACAGCGATCGTCGAATCGGGGCTGGACGTGCCGACGGCGAACACGCTGATCGTCCACCGCGCCGACATGTTCGGGCTGGCGCAGCTCTACCAGCTCCGGGGCAGGGTGGGGCGCTCGAAGGCCCGCGCCTATGCCTATTTCGCCGTTCCCGCCCGCAAGAAGCTGACGGCGGGCGCCGAAAAGCGCCTGAAGGTGTTGCAGTCGCTCGACACGCTCGGCGCGGGCTTCATGCTGGCCAGCCACGATCTCGACATCCGCGGCGCCGGCAATCTGCTCGGCGAGGAGCAGTCCGGCCACATTAAGGAGGTCGGCTACGAGCTCTACCAGGCGATGCTCGAGGAGGCCGTTGCCAGCCTGAAGGACGGCGGCGAGCCGGAGGAGGGCCAGTGGTCGCCGCAGATCACGCTCGGCACCGCCGTGCTGATCCCGGAACACTACGTCTCCGACCTCGACGTGCGCCTCGGCCTTTACCGGCGGCTGTCGCAGATCGAGGACGAACTCGAGATCGAGGCCTTCGCCGCGGAACTCACCGACCGCTTCGGCCGGCTGCCGGTGGAGGCGGAGCAGCTCCTGGAGGTGGTGCGGGTGAAAATTCTCTGCCGCGAGGCGGGGATCGACAAGCTCGACGCCGGACCGAAGGGCTTGGTCTTCGGCCTTCGGGGCAACCGCTTCGCCAATCCTCAGGGGCTGGTCGGCTTCATCGCGGACGAAGGTCACCGGGCGAAGATCCGCCCCGACCACACGATCGTGCTGTTGCGCGACTGGCCGACGCCGGAGGATCGCCTGCGCGGCACCACCCATCTGCTGCGCCGCATTGCCGCGCTGGCCGGAGAGGCGCGCAGCGCCGCTTAGACTTTCGGAAGTGTAATGATCCTTACGTCATCCCGGAAGCCGCAGGGCGGCTATCCGGGATCGGGAGGGCAAGACGTCGCCGGTCGTAGCGCCCCGATCCCGGCTCTCCGGTCGGGATGACGGCAACATCAACTCGTCGACAGTTCAGGCAACCTGCGTTTGCTCGCTGACGGCGCGGTCGATGGAGTCAGCCAGCACCTCCGCCGGCTGGGCGCCCATGACGCCGAACCGGTCGGCGAAGATGAAGCAGGGTACACCCGTCACCCCGATCTTGCGCGCGGTGACGATCTCGCGCTCGACGAGTTCGATGTCGGAATCGCCGGCCAGAAGCTCCGCCACCAGATCACCATCCATGCCGCAGTCGCGGGCGATGGCGACCAGCGGCGAGAGGCTCTCGATGTCGCCGCCCTCGAGAAAGTAGCTCCGGAACAGGCGTTCCACCACGGCCTCCTGGCAGCCGGCGGTGCCCGCCCAGCGGATCAGCCGGTGCGAGTTGATGGTGTTCGGCGTCCGCGCAATCTTCTCGAACGCGAAGTCGAGACCCTCCTCCGCGCCCGCGGCGCGCACGCGGTCGTAGATTTCCTGCGCCCGTTCCGGGCCGCCGAACTTCGCCTCCAGATACTGCTTTCGATCCAATCCTCCGGGAGGAATCGTCGGATCGAGCTGATACGGCCGCCAGCGGACCTCGACCTTCGCCTCCGGCCGCAGGGCCAGCGCCTTTTCCAGCCGCCGCTTGCCGATGAAGCACCAGGGACAGATGGTGTCGGACACGACATCGAGCGTGATCATGGACATGGTTCGCTGCTCCGGCTGTGGGCTCGCCCCAGTCGACTATGGCCGAAGCGGCACCTCAGGGCGAGGCCTGGCGGAGCTTCGCGCGCTGTACCTTGCCGTTGGGCGTCCGCGGCAGGGTGTCGACGAACAGATACTCCTTGGGGGCCTTGTAGGATGCCAAACGGTCCCGCACGAATTCCGCAAGCGTCTGCGCGTCGACGCTAGCCTCGGCCGCCGGCACGACGAAGGCCCTGAGTATCGAGACGCCGGGCCGGGGCTCGACCGCCACAACGGCCGCCTCGGCGACGCCCGGATGCTCGGAGATCGCCGCCTCGATCTCCACCGGCGAGACCCGGTATCCCATAACCTTGATGATGTCATCGAGGCGGCCGCACGGATGGAGGAAGCCGTCTGAGTCCATCTCCGCCAGGTCGCCGGTGACGAACCAGTCGCCCCGGAACGGCGCCTCGTCCGGACGGTTCCAGTAGCCGATCATCAAAGCCGGATCGGACCTGTGCACGGCCAGCACCCCCGTCTCGCCGATCGCGACGGGCGTTTCCCCACCCTCCGGCGGCAGCAGCGCGATGGCACGTCCGCGCTGTGGCCGTCCTGGCGTCCCCGGACGGGGTGATCCGGCTGGCGGCATCGAGATGTAGGTCGACATCTCGCTCATGCCGAACGCCTCGTATATCCAGCGTCCCGTCGCCTCGTGCCAGGCCTCGGCGACATCCGGACGCAGGCTCTCGCCCGCCGCCACCCCGTGCCGCAAACTTTGAAGACTGTCGCGTGAGATAACACAATACTTCAAAATTTGGCGGTAGATGGTTGGCACGGCGGCAAATATCGTGGCGCCGAGCCGATCAATCAGCTTCGGCCAAGCGGCCGGATCATGTTGCCCGGCATAGATGGCTCCGGTCGCGCCGGCTGCAAGCGGATCGAGGAGGCCGACACCGAGCGTGTAGGTCCAGTTGAGCGATCCGGCGTGGAGGACAATGTCGGAGGCGCCGAGCCCCAGCCAGTCAGCATAGGACGGCCGGCGCCCCCAGAGCGCCCGGTGCGCTTGCAGCACACCCTTCGGCGAGCGAGTGGTGCCGGACG
>JAEYRQ010000148.1 GCA_023435545.1 Pseudomonadota bacterium
ATTTCTTATGTTCCGATCGGTTTTGGCTCACGATCACATGTCGGACCGCCTGCCACGGCCGCAAGGATCATTGATTGGCAACGATTATGGCCGAATACGCTGCAATATGCGTTCTGCTTCAGCGCAATGTGCACCATACATTGCAAGATTTATCTCGTTGAGAGGCCGTGCCTGAACATTCTGTTCCTGCGCCGCTGTGGCGCGTCCGCAACGGCGCCGGTCGGAAAGCAGGCGGGCGGTTGAAGAAAATTAACGTGGCGTGATTTCATCTACGGGGGATCGAATCGCGATTTGCGAACCGCCGGCTGGGGAGTTCCGCCATGACCTTCGACAGGGTCCGTCTGCTTGTCCCCGTACTGTCGTTCGTCCTCATCGCTGTCTTCGCAGTCGGCCCGCTGGAGGCGCGCGAGATCGTCGAGGTCGCGGACGACTACGAGTATGGCACGATCGTCGTGAAGACGTCGGAGAAGCGGCTCTACTACGCGCTCGGCAATGGCAAGGCGATCCGCTACTCGGTCGCCGTCGGCAGCCCGCAGAACCAGTGGTTCGGAACGACCTGGGTCAGCGAGAAGCGCACCAACCCGACCTGGACGCCGACGCCGAGCATGCGGGCACGAAACCCGAGGCTGCCCACGAGCATGGCTGCGGGTCCGAACAATCCGCTCGGCGTGCGGGCCCTCTATCTCGGATGGACGACCTACCGGATCCACGGCACCAACGCCCCCGGCTCGATCGGGCACGCCGTCTCCAACGGCTGCATCCGCATGCGCAACGAGGACGTGGTGGACCTCTATGAGCGGGTGCATATCGGCGCCCCGGTGATCGTCGCCCACTGACCACCGGCCCGCTGCGATTTGCCACGCAGCGTCACGGTTTCGCCGGTATTGTCCTCTTGAAGCGGACCCGGAGCGGGTGGATGGCAGAATCGACTCTCGACAGACTGAGGGAGGGCGCGCGGCCGCTGCTGCTGGCGCTCGCGGCGGTGCTGGTCCCGATTGCCGCCGACGCTCATCCGCATGTCTGGGTCACCAGCCGGTCCGACATCGTATTCGATCCCGGGGGCATGATCTCGGCGGTCCGGCACAGCTGGACATTCGACGACGGCTTTTCCGCCTATGCGACGCAGGGCCTCGACGAGGACGGCGACGGGACCCTGACGCGGGAGGAACTGCAGCCGCTGGCGCAGGTGAATGTCGAGTCCCTGCACGAATTCGAGTTCTTCACCTATCTCGGGCTGACCGACGTCGACGAGGTGTACGGGGCCTTCGCCGAGCCGGTCGACTACTGGCTCGACTATGACGGGCGGCAACTGACGCTGCATTTCACGCTGCCGCTCACGGAGCCGTTCGATCCCAGGCAAGGGTCTGCCGCGATCGAGGTCTACGATCCAACCTTCTTCGTCGATTTCGGCTTGGCTGACGGCGACCCGGTGATGCTCGTCGACGCACCGCAGGGCTGCTATCCGGATGTCAGACCCGCGGAGGGCTTCGATCCGAAGACCGCCGAGATGCTGGCCCGGATTCCCGCCGACATCCGCGACCTGCCGCCGGAGATCCTCGACCTGACCTCCGGCAACGCCAACACCATCAGGATCGTCTGCGAATGAACGCCCGCCGGAATGCCGCCGTCCTGGCGCTCGCCGGGGTGGCGATGATGCTGATTGCCGACGCAGCCCTGGCCAATCCCTTCGGTGTGGCGCGCCCCGAAGCCTCGGTCGCGGTCTCGAGCGGCCCGTTCGCCGGCCTGTTCGGCTGGATCTCGGCCAAGCAGTCGGAGTTCTACCGCGAGCTGACCGGGCTGATCGGCCGCCTGCACACCGATCCGGCGGCGGGCTGGATGCTGGTCGGGCTGTCGTTCCTCTACGGCGTGCTGCATGCCGCCGGTCCCGGCCACGGCAAGGTGGTGATCACCTCCTATCTGGTCGCCACCCGGCAGACGATGCGGCGGGGGATTCTCCTGTCCTACATCTCCGCCTTCGTGCAGGCGCTCACCGCGATCGCCCTCGTCGCCGTGCTCACGGTCGCGCTCAAGGCGACCAGCATGGCGATGAACCGCGCCACCGGAATCGTCGAGATCGCGAGCTACGCGCTGATCACGCTCATCGGACTGCGCCTGGTCTGGATGAAGGGGGCAGCGCTGGCAGCACGGCTGTCCGTCGCCTCCCCGATGCGCACGGCGACGGCGGGTGGCCCGTCCGTCGACCATCACGATCATCACCATGCTCATCATCACCACGACGGGCATGAGTGCGGCTGCGGCCATTCGCATGCGCCCGATCCGGCGACGCTCCGCGGGCCGCTGACCCTGTCGAGCGCCTGGACGGCGGTGCTGGCGGTGGGCCTGAGGCCGTGTACCGGGGCGCTGATCGTGCTGGTGTTCGCGTTCTCACAAGGAGTCTTCTGGGTGGGAATCGTCTCGACGCTGGCGATGGCGGTCGGGACCGGGCTCGCGGTCGCGGTCCTGGCGGGACTGGCCGTCGGCGCGAGGGGCTTCGCGGCCCGGCTCGCCGATGGCGGCGGATCCGCCGGCGCCTGGGCGCTGGCCGGCCTGCAGACGTTCGAGTTTCTTGCGGCGCTGGCGGTGCTGGCGTTCGGAGCGCTGCTGCTCGGCGGGGCGCTATCTGCGGGGGTCTAGACGGGGCGGCGGAACTCTAGCGGACGTCCGCAATGGCCGGATCGTTCTCGAGTTCGATCGGGCTGCCGTGCGGCGTCGCGCGGGCGGCGCGATCCCAGGCCGCTTCGCGCGCGGCGCGTTCAGGCTCCGGCACGATGCCCTTCGCCGCGGTGAGCCGTTCGAGCGCCGACAGCCATGCCGCGTAGTAGGCTTCCTCTCCGCACGCCTGCGGTCCCTGCGCGGCGATCTCGGCCCCGAGCCTCTCTGCCCATTCGCTCCAGGTGAAGGCACCGTCCGCTTCCAGCGCCACAGCGAGCGCGAATACCTGCGCATGCCAGGGCTCTGCGAAGACGGGTCCGTCACGGTCGCGGGGGATCGATGGCAGCGCGTCGAGCGCGCGGACGATCTCAGGCCGGCTCAAGATAGGGCTCCCACAGGTCGATGTGGACGCTGTCGCCAGCCATGGCCTCCTCGCCCCAGAGCTCGCGCGCCGCGAACCGCACCGAGTAGAGCCACTGCGGCGCCTCGCCGAGGCCGTGGGCATTGGAATCCGGGAAGACGTGGCAGCCGTGCACCCGGACGACCATTCCCTCCCGCCCACGGGCATAGCGCGGCAGGCGTGTGTGGCCCTTGGGGTTCATATTGCGGGCGCGCACAGTGTCACCGGGGACGAAGCGCGCCGGACCCGGCGCTTCGCGGTCGGCCGGACCGCCGCGCGCCAGCACCTCGCCGACCAGGTTCGCCGTCAACACCCGCGGCACGGCAGCGGGTGGAGCAACAGCGCGGCCAGTCTCGATCTCCTCCGGCGTGACGAGCCGACGCTCGGCCATCAGCTTCTCGATCCCGGCCAGCCAGATCTCGTAGTAGGTCGAGGAGAGATACTGGGCGGGCGGCAGGCTCTCGCGCGCGTGGCGGGACATATCGATGTTCCAGCCGCCGGGCGCGGCCATTGCCAGCGTCAGCGCGAAGGCGCGGCGTTCCCACTGCGAGTGGAAAGCCGGCTCGTCGGGCTCCCGCAGTACCGGGCCGAAATCCTGAAAGCCCCCGAGATCATGCACGCCGTTCATGACAGCAGCCCCTGCCGGGCGGCCTCGTCGGGCGACAGCGCCAGCCCGGTGCCGATCATCGAGTCGCGGGTGACCAGCGCCGCCAGCCTCTCTTCGTCCCAGTCGACGGTGCCGTCGGGGCGCTGTGGGATCACGAGATAGCGGACCTCGGCGGTGGAATCCCAGACGGTGATCTCCACCGGTTCGGGCAGGCTGACGCCGAACTCGGCGAGCACGCCGCGCGGGTCGATCACCGCCCGGGCACGATAGGGCGGCGACTTGTACCAGACCGGCGGCAGCCCCAGCACCGGCCACGGATAGCAGGAGCACAGGGTGCAGACGACCATGTTGTGGACGGTGTCGGTGTTCTCGACCGCCACCATGTGCTCGCCCTGGCGGCCGACATAGCCGAGCGAGTGGATCGCGGCGGTCGCGTCGCGCATCAGCCAGTCGCGGAAGCCGGGGTCGCTCCACGCCTTCGCCACGACCCGCGCGCCGTTCCTGGGACCGACCTTGTGCTCGTAGGTCTCGATCAGCCGGTCGAGCGCGGCGGGGTCGACATAGCCCTTCTCGACCAGGAGGGATTCGAGCGCCCGCACCCGGAGCGCGGTCGGCGACAGCTCCGAGCCGTGATCGTGATCGTCGTCGTGGCCATGATGATGGTGTCCTCCGGACATCGGTGCCTCCCGCGGACGTGTTGGCGCGATCCTAGACAGCCTTCGAGCCGTGGGCCAGTCTCGGGTGGCCGAGGGAGGGTTCAGATGAAAATCGATGGCATCCGTGCCTGCGTCTTCGACGCATATGGCACGCTGTTCGACGTTCACGCGCCGGTTTCGCGCGAGGCGGCGACGCTCGGCGCCAAGGCCGAGGCGGTGTCGCGGATGTGGCGCGACAAGCAGCTCCAGTACACCTGGCTGCGGAGCCTGATGGGGGCGCATGCCGATTTCTCGGCGGTCACGGCCGACGCGCTCGATTACGCGCTCGCCGCGCATGGCATTGCCGACGAGGCACTGCGGAACCGGCTGCTGGCGCTCTACCGGACGCTCGACGCCTATCCGGACGCCGCGCCATGCCTCGCGGCGCTGCGCGAAAGGGGACTCGTCACTGCGATCTTATCCAATGGCTCGCCGGACATGCTGGCGGCTGCCACCCGGTCGGCGGGCATAGACGCACTGCTCGACCACGTCCTGTCGGTGGAGGCGGTCGGCATCTACAAGCCGGACGCGCGGGTCTACCGGCTCGCCGTCGACGCGACCGGCGCTGCGCCCGATGAAATCTGCTTCGTGTCAATGAACCCGTGGGACGCCAGCGGCGCGGCCTATTTCGGCTTCCGGGTGATTCGGCTCAACCGCCTGGGGGTGCCGCCGGACAACCTGCCCGGCGAAATTGCAGCGGAAATCGGCTGCCTCGACGAACTGTCCGCACTGATCGCCTGATGGTGCGACTCCGACAGATCGTGCTTGGGACTGGGCGTCTGCTTGATGGAAAGCAGAGATGGAGCCATGAGGGAACAATGGGCGGAAGCCTCCGTTGTCGAGAAAGATCGACAATGGAGGCAGTCGTGATCCACCACGTTTCGGTAGGGACGAATGATGTCCGGCGCTCGAAGCGCTTCTACGACGCCGTCTTGCCCATCGTCGGTATCGTGCCGATGGCCGAGGACGAGGGTGGACTGGGGTATGGGAGCGGCACGTTTCACTTCAGTGTTCAGGTGCCGATTGACGGGCGGCCTGCAACCGTGGGCAACGGCTCGCACATCGCCTTCGCCGTGGAAGACCGGTCGATGGTCGATCGCTTCTACGCGGTGGCACTGGACCACGGCGGTCGCGACGACGGTGCGCCGGGGCTCCGGCCAGGCTACGATGCCAACTACTATGCAGCCTTCGTTCGCGATCCGGACGGTCACAAGATCGAGGCCGTGACCTACGCCGCAGTATGATCGCCAGCCGTGTCGCCGGATGATGGGCGCAGCACGGGGATCAAACCGGACGACGGATGAGACGTCCGGCATCCAGCCCAGATTCGAAGCGTTAGACCCTGGCCGCTAGCCGGCAAGCGAGCGCGGCAGAGCCGCGCCGGCGCGGTGGGCACGGACGGCATCGCCGAAGGCTTCGAACAGGCGCCGGGAGATCGGGTCGCTGCCGGCCCAGTACTCCGGGTGCCACTGCACGCCGATGGCGAAACCGTCTGTCCCGCGCACGGAAACGGCCTCGATAACGCCGTCGTCCGCCGACGCCTCGACCTCGAGCCCGGTGCCCAGCCGGTCGAGCGCCTGCCGGTGCAGCGAATTGACCATCACCGGCTCAGTGCCCACAATCGCGGCAAGCCGGCCGCCAGGGCGGATGTCGATGCGGTGCCGGATCGCGAAGCGCTCGTCCTGAACGGTCGACTCTGGAGCGCGGTGGTCCATCCGGCCGGGAGCCTCCTGGATCTCCGTGACGATCGAACCGCCGAGCGCCACGTTCAATTCCTGCATGCCCCGGCAGATCGCGAACAGCGGCAGGCCGCGATCCAGTGTCGCACGAACAAGTGGCAGCGTCGTCGCGTCTCGCGCCTCGTCGAAAGGCTCATGGGCGCTCGTCGGCTCCACCCCGTAGAGCGCCGGATGGACATTCGAGCGGCTGCCGGTCAGGAGCACGCCGTCGACGCGGTTGAGAAGTGCGGTGTAGTCCGCCTCGCCGCCGAGCGCGGGAACGACCACGGGGAGGACACCCGCGATCCGCGCCGCCGCCTCCAGATACTGGGCGGCGACGCTGTGCCAGCGGTAGCCTTCGAACGACTTCAGGTCAGCGGGGACGGCGACCAGCGGTTGTTCGGCAGTCATGTCGCGCATGGGTGCAAGCTTCTATCTCTGACGCTACGTCATTGTAGGACAATGAAGACCGCACACTTCGCCTGCCCAAAATTCGGGCTTGTCTGCCGGATGTCCCCATCTTGGAATGGCAAACACAGGCGAAGCTGCGCGGGCTTGTGTTGTTCAGTCGCCTGCGCTTTATATCGCCCACGGCCGTGCGGCGATAGACCGGACGGAACGGCTGGACCGGACCACCGATGACGGAGGAGACGGGTCGGGCCGCGCGGCGCAAAAGTCCATGAAATCCTCGGGAGGACATAGCATATGGACCGTCGTTCATTTCTGAAGAAGGCCGGCCTGACCGCCGGCGGTGCCGCGACCGTAGCGGCTGCGTCGTTCCCCACGCCCGCGATCACGCAGGAGCGCCGGGAACTGAAGATGGTCACTACCTGGCCGAAGAATTTCCCGGGGCTGGGAACGGGCGCACAGCGTCTCGCCGACCGGATCACCGCGTTGACCGACGGGCGGATCACCGTCCAGGTGTTCGGCGCCGGCGAGCTCGTGCCGCCGTTCGAGTCCTTCGACGCGGTGTCGCAGGGCACCGCCGACTTGTATCATGCGGCGGACTACTACTGGCTGGGCAAGCATCCCGCCTACGCCTTCTTCACCGCCGTGCCGCTCGGCCTCACCTACGCCGAGCACAGCGCGTGGATCAACTTCGGCGGCGGACAGGAGCTTTGGGACGAACTGGGCAGCCAGTTCAACATTAAGTCCCTGCTGTGCGGCAACACCGGGACCCAGATGGCCGGCTGGTTCAAGAAGGAGGTCACCGGCCTCGATGACCTCAAGGGCCTCAAGTTCAGGATGCCCGGCCTCGGCGGCGAGCTGATGAGGCAGATCGGCGTCAACGTGATCAACCTCCCCGGCGGAGAGATCTTTCCGGCGCTGCAGTCGGGAGCCATCGACGGCGCCGACTGGGTCGGCCCCTGGAACGACCTGGCGTTCGGTCTCTACAAGGCGGCGAAGTACTACTACTACCCCAACATGTCGGAAGGTGGCGCCGCACTGGCATTTGGCATCAACAAGGGCGTGTGGGACGGCCTCTCGGCGACCGACCAGGAAGTCCTCAAGGCCGCGAGCGCAGCCGAGAACAGCATGCTCTATGCCGATTTCAACGCCAACAATGCGCGCTCGCTCAACACGCTGGTGAGCGATCATGAGGTGATCGTCGCGCCGCTCCCGGCCGACATCATCGACGCGCTCGGCAAGGCGGCGCCGGACGTCCTCGCCTCCGCGGCGACGGACGACATCGGCAAGCGCATCCACGACGCCTATCTGAAGACCCGCGATGAGTTCCGCTCGTGGACCCAGATCGCGGAGCCCGCCTACGTCGGCGACCGCGCGAGGGTGCTCGGCTAGCGGGAAGTCTCGAACGGGACAGCCGGCGCGGCGGTGGCAGGGTCGCCGCGCCGGTTCCTGCACCTGCCCGGCCGGCCATTTCCCCGATGGGACCGGATGAGCCGGCAGCGCGGCTGTTCGGGAGGTTCCATGCGCAGCATTGCCACCTTCATCGATACCCTGAACGAGCATATCGGCCGGACGTTGGCCTGGCTGTCGCTTCTGATAGTACTGGTCCAGTTCATCGTCGTGGGCGGCCGGTACGTGTTCGGGATCGGCTATATCTGGGCCCAGGAGTCGATCATCTACATGTTCGGCTTCCTGTTCATGCTGACGTCGGCCTACACGCTCAGGCATGACGGCCACGTGCGGGTGGACATCTTCTACCGGGAGGCCGATCCGCGCGTGAAGGCCTGGATCAACCTGCTCGGATCGCTCTTCTTCCTGATCCCCGTCTGCGTGCTGATCTTCTGGATCGCCTATCCCTACGTCATGCAGTCCTGGGCCATCCTCGAGCGGTCGCAGGAGGCGAGCGGCATTCCGGCGCGCTACCTGCAGAAGACGGCGATCCTGGCCTTTGCTGTGCTGATGGGTCTACAGGGACTGTCGATGGCCCTCCACTCGGTCCTGGCGCTTCGCGGCGATCAGGCCGAGCTCGACGCTCTGCGGCCGGGAGCCTGACATGGCTGGGCTCGCGCACTTTCTCGACATCCTGATGTTCGTGGCGGTCTGCATCCTCCTGCTGGCAGGCTTCCCCGTCGCGTTCACACTCGCCGGCGTGGCGCTGGTGTTCGGCCTGATCGGCTACGCGGCCGGCGTCTTCAGCGTTTCGTTCTTCCTGGCCTTCCCGCAGCGCATCTTCGGCACCATGACCAACGAGGTGCTGCTGGCGGTGCCGCTGTTCGTATTCATGGGCGTGATGCTCGAGCGCTCCAAGGTCGCCGAGGAACTGCTCGAGACCATGGGCCGGCTGTTCGGCACGCTGCGCGGCGGCCTCGGCATCTCGGTATCGATCGTCGGCGCGCTGCTGGCGGCGTCCACCGGCATCGTCGGTGCCACGGTGGTGACGATGGGCCTGCTGTCGCTGCCGACCATGCTGCGCTACGGCTACTCGCCGCGCCTCGCCACGGGCTCGATCGCGGCTGCAGGTACGCTCGGCCAGATCATCCCGCCCTCGATCGTGCTGGTCATCCTCGGGGACCAGCTTTCCAACGCCTACCAGAAGGCCCAGCTCGACATGGGCATCTTCTCGCCCGAAACGGTGTCTGTCGGTGACCTGTTCGCCGGCGCGCTGATCCCCGGGCTGGTGCTGGTGGGCATGTACATTGCCTTCCAGATCGTGATGGCGATCGTCAAGCCGGAATCCTCTCCGGCGATGCCGGTGGCCGAGGCGGGAGCGGTCTCGATCAGCAAGTTCCTGCACGCGCTCGTGCCGCCGATCGTGCTGATCGTCGCGGTGCTGGGCTCGATCCTGGGCGGTGTGGCCACGTCGACGGAGGCGGCCGCCGTCGGCGCGGTCGGCGCGACGTTGCTCGCCGGCTACCGGCTCGCGGAGGACCGGCCGTGGCCGATCTATGTCTCCGGGCTCGCGCTCATCGGCGTCCTGCTGCTGACCGCCAACATGGATCTGAGGGTCGCGCGGACGGTGATTCCGCCGGTCGCCCAGGCGGGCATCTTCGTCGCCGTCGTTCTCTGCCTGCTGGTCGTCTACGGTCTCCTCGTCGCGTTGGTGCGCGTCTTCCGGGGCGGCGTCCTGGTGCCGGTCATGCGCTCGACCACCCAGATCACCTCGATGGTCTTCGTCATCCTGATCGGCGCGGCGCTGTTCAGCCTGGTGTTCCGCGGGCTCGGCGGCGAGGAGATGGTGCACAACGTGCTGAGCCAGATGCCGGGCGGCGCCGTCGGCGCGATGGTCGCCGTCATGGTGCTGATGTTCGTCCTCGGCTTTTTCCTCGACTTCTTGGAGATCGTCTTCGTCGTGGTGCCGATCGTCGCACCGATCCTGCTGATGCTGGAGATGCCGGACGGCAGCACGATGAGCCCGGTCTGGCTGGGCGTGATGATGGCGGTCAACCTGCAGACCTCGTTCCTGACACCGCCCTTCGGCTTCGCGCTGTTCTACCTGCGCGGCGTGGCGCCGCCCGGCGTCAGGACGATGGACATCTATCGCGGTATCATCCCGTTCGTGTTCATCCAGGTTCTCGCGCTGATCGTGCTGTGGTATCTGCCCGAGCTCGCGACCTGGCTTCCGACAGTGGTGTACGGCAGATGACAACTGCGATGACGTCCGCCGCCCTGTTCGATCTTTCGGGCAGGACGGCGCTGGTGACGGGTGCTTCCAGCGGGCTCGGCTGGCGATTTGCCAGGGTGCTGGCCGCCAATGGCGCCAAGGTCGGGATCGCCGCGCGCCGAACCGACCGTCTGGAGGCGCTCCAGGCCGAGATCGAGGCCGACGGCGGGCAGGCGTTTCCCGTCGCGATGGACGTGACCGACCTTGCCAGCATCCCGCGGGCCTTCGACGCTGTCGAGGCGGCCTTCGGGCCGGTCGACATCCTGGTCAGCAACGCCGGCGTCGCGGTCGAGGCGATGATCGCCGACATGACGCCGGACGAATGGCGGAAGGTCCTCGACACCGATCTCGACGGGGTGTTCTACACCGGGCAGGAGGCGATCCGCCGCATGTCGAGGTCGGGCGGCGGCGCGATCATCAACATCGCCTCGGCGATCGCCTTCCACGTCTCCAAGACGCTGGGCGCCTACGCCGTCGCCAAGGCGGGCGTCGTTCAGCTGACCAAGGCGATGGCGCTGGAGACGGCATCGGCGGGCATCCGCGTCAATGCGATCTGTCCCGGCTATATCGAGACCGAGATCAACCGCGACTTCTTCGCCACCGACGCCGGCAAGATGATGATCCAGCGGCATGTGCCGATGAAGCGGCTGGGCGACATCGGCGACCTCGACGGCACGCTGCTTCTGCTCGCCTCCGGAGCCGGGTCCTTCCTGACCGGCGCCTCGATCGTCGTCGACGGCGGGCTGGTGCTGTAGAACCCGTTTGCCGTCGGAACCCTTCGCGCGCGCCGCGGGTTTGGCAGACCGGGGCACGAGCGAAGGAGGCATGAGCCATGCCCGCGAAATCCAAGTCCCAGCAAAAGGCCGCCGGAGCGGCCCTCTCGGCCAAGCGCGGCGACACAAAGGTGTCGAGCCTGAAGGGTGCTTCGAAGGAGATGTACGACTCGATGAGCGAGTCCCAGCTCGAGGACTTCGCCGAAACCTCCCGCAAGGGCAAGCCGGAGCACGTCTCCGACAAGCGCTGAGCGGACGCGGAATGAGCGGCGGCATGTCCGGGACGCCCCGCCGCCATGCCGCGCGCGGGATATGTGGACGCGCCGGGTTGCGCTAGAACAGGGCTCCACCTGGACGGAGCCTTCTTGCATGTCCCCCGCCGAACTCGGCTTCCGCATGCCGGCCGAATGGACGCCACACCGGCGTACCTGGATGGCCTGGCCGGTCAGCAGCTACATCCCCGGAGGCACGGAGGGAGCCGTCGGCGCCTACCGCGCCTGGTCGGGCGTTGCCAATGCCATCGCCGCATTCGAGCCGGTGACGATGGTCGTCCCGCCGGGTATGGAGGAGGCGGCACGCGCCTACCTCGATCCCGGCGTCGAGATCGTCGAAACGCCGATCACCGATTCCTGGATGCGAGACATCGGTCCGACGTTTCTCATCGGGACCGATGGTCGTCTGGGCGCGGTGGACTGGACCTTCAACGGCTGGGGCGGACGGACCTTTCCCGACTGCTCCACCGATGCACTGGTCGCCCGGGCCGTCGCGGCGGTCGCCGGCGCCGAGCGCTTCGCGTCTCGGCTGGTCAACGAGGGCGGCGCCATCCACGTCGACGGCGAAGGGACGGTGATGCTAACCGAGGCGGTGCAGCTCAACCCCAACCGCAATCCCAACTGGACGAAGGCAGAGGTCGAGACCGAGATCCACGGGCTGCTCGGCACCACCAAGGCAATCTGGCTGCCGCGTGGGCTTGCCTCCGACGGCGACGACACCGGCACCGACGGCCATGTCGACACGCTCGCCTGCTTCCTGAAGCCGGGGCTGGTGCTGGCGCATCGGCAGCCCGATCCCGCCCATCCGGATTTCGAGACGACGCGCGAGAACATCGCCATCCTGAGGGCGTCGCACGATGCGGCCGGACGGCTGCTCGAGGTGATCGAGGTGGATGCGCCCGCGCAGCGGACGACGCCCGCCGGCGAGCCGCTGTCGTGCACCTATGTCAACTTCTCCTTCGTCAATGGCGGCGTCGTGCTCTGCGGCTTCGACGATCCGCAGGACGAGGTGGTGGCCGAGCTGTTCCGCGGTCTCTACCCCGACCGTCGGATCGCCCAGGTCCGCGCCACCCGGATCTTCGAGGGTGGCGGCGGCATCCACTGCATCACCCAGCAAGAGCCGATGGCCGCCGCCGGATGAGCTCCGCCACCCGCCTGCTCGTCGCCGGCTGCCTCGCGATGGTGGTGGTGATGGGTATCGGACGCTTCTACTACACGCCGATGCTGCCGCTGATGCAGCGAGAGTACGGCTTCGACGCGGCGATCGCCGGGCTGATCGCTTCGGCGAACTTCGCAGGGTACCTGTTCGGGTCGATTGCAGCCTCGATGTTCGGGCCCGGGGTGACGCGGCTGCGCGTCTTTCGCCTGGCACTGATCGGGAGCGTCGCCACCACGGCCGCGATGGGCCTGACCGACAGCATCCCGGTATGGATTGCGTTGCGCACCTTGTCGGGCATTTCCAGCGCATTGGCGATGATTGCCGGGGCGGGGATCGTGGCGGAGGCCCTGGCGAAGGTGGACGAGCCGGGACGGATCGGCTGGTATTTCGGCGGGGCCGGTCTCGGCATCTTCGTTTCCGGCATGCTGGCGCAGGTCGCCGGCGGCAGCCTCAACGCCTCGCAGATGTGGCTGCTGGCGGGTGGCATCTGCGTTCTGCTGGTCCCCTTCATCTTCCGCGAACTGGTGGAGCGCGAGCTGGAGCTGCGTCCACACCGCGCGAGCGCCAACCGGCGGCAGCCCAGGCCGCTGAAGCTATGGCCGCTGTTCATCAACTATTCCTGCGAGGGGCTGGGCTACTCGGTCTTCGCGACCTTCATTGTCGCCATCGTCAAGGCGAGGCCGGAGACCGAGGCGATCGGCGACTGGGTCTGGGTCGTGGTCGGCCTTGCCGGCCTGCCGAGCGCGCTGTTCTGGACCGCGATCGCGGAACGGATCGGCTTCGCGCTGTCGCTGATGCTGGCCTATGCCGTCCAGATCGTCGGCGTGCTGCTGCCGGCCATCAGCGGGTCCGGCATCGCCGCGCTTATCGCCGCGGTTATGTTCGGCGGAACGTTCATGGCGATCAGCGCCCTGACGCTGCCACTGGGGCGACATGGGGCACGCGGACG
>JAEYRQ010000141.1 GCA_023435545.1 Pseudomonadota bacterium
CGGCCGGACCTCTACGGTCCGCTGATGACGCTGGATGGAAGCGAGCGGGTAGCGAGGTAGCGAGCAGCGATTCCTTCGACTCGCAATTCGCTATTCCCTATTCGCCCTCGGCGCTCATGTTATCGTGACGGCCTCCGTATACGTCAGGCTGCCCTTTATAAGACAGCAATACTGACCTATCATGGCTGGATACCCGACCGACCGGCCGCAGAACGCCGGCGGCAGGACTGCCGAGAGGAAATGCGATGACGCTGAAGTCCGTCACCCTCGACGACAAGTACGACCTGGCCAAGGACAGCGTCTTCGTGTCCGGGACCCAGGCGGTGTTGCGGCTGTGCCTGATGCAGAAAGAGCGCGACCGTCGCGCCGGCCTGAACACCGGGGGGTACATCACCGGCTATCGTGGTTCGCCGCTGGGCGGTCTCGACCAGACCTTCGGACGCTCGAAGACGCTGCTGACCGCCAATGACATCGTATTTCAGGCAGGCCTCAACGAGGACCTGGCGGCCACCGCGCTGTGGGGCACCCAGCAGGCGGAATTGCGCGGCGACGGCGCCTATGACGGCGTGTTCGGCATCTGGTACGGCAAGGGCCCCGGCGTCGACCGGTCCGGCGACGTCCTTCGCCACGCCAACCTCGCCGGCTCCTCGCTGCATGGCGGCGTGATTGCGCTGATGGGTGACGACCACACCTGCGAATCCTCCACCACCGCGCACCAGTCCGAGTTCGCCTTCGTCGACGCGATGATCCCGATCCTCAGCCCGGCCGGCGTGCAGGAGATCCTGGACTACGGGCTGCATGGCTGGGCGCTGTCGCGCTACGCGGGAACCTGGTGCGGCATCAAGTGCGTCAAGGACACGATCGAATCGACCTCGATCGTCGATGGTCGCGTCGAGCGGGTGGAGATCGTCACCCCGACCGATTTCGAGATGCCGGCCGGCGGCCTGAACATCCGCATCAACGACCATGCCATTCTCCAGGCGGCGCGCCTCCACGACTTCAAGCGCGACGCCGTTCTCGCCTATCTGAGGGCGAACAGGCTCGACAGGATCGTCCTGCAGGGCGGCCCGAAGGCGCGGATCGGCATAGCGACGTTGGGCAAGAGCTATCTGGACGTGCGCCAGGCGCTGGAGGATCTCGGCATCGACGAGGTCAAGGCGGCAGCACTCGGCATCCGGCTCTACAAGATCGCCTGCCCCTGGCCGCTGGAGCCCGAGGGCGCCCGACGCTTTGCCGACGGCCTCGACATGATCATCGTGGTCGAGGAGAAGCGCTCGCTGGTCGAGACGCAGCTCAAGGAGCAGCTCTACGGCATCGCCAACGCGCCGGCGATCGTCGGCAAGCGCGACGAGCAGGACCGCACGCTGCTGCCGAGCAAGGGCGCGCTCGATCCCAACGACATCGCCATCGCGATCGGGGAGCGGGTGCTGCGCTTTGTGGACGATGGCGAAGTCGCCGCGCGCCTCGCCGAAATCAGGAAGTTCCAGACGGTGCTCGCCGAGACGCAGGACGTCGCGACCCGCACGCCCTATTTCTGCGCCGGGTGCCCGCACAACACCTCGTCCGTGGTGCCGGACGGCAGCCGCGCCTATGCCGGCATCGGCTGCCACTACAT
The DNA here is from genome assembly GCA_023435545.1 of Pseudomonadota bacterium. GTDB lineage: Bacteria > Pseudomonadota > Alphaproteobacteria > Rhizobiales > Tepidamorphaceae > Tepidamorphus. The sequence continues at coordinate 1,616 of JAEYRQ010000141.1, forward strand.
GGCGCAGTGGATGGACCGGCAGACCGAGGGCTACACCCAGATGGGCGGGGAGGGCGCCAACTGGGTTGGCGAGGCGCCGTTCTCGAAGCGCAAGCACGTCTTCCAGAATCTCGGCGACGGCACCTACAACCATTCCGGCTATCTGGCGATCCGGGCGGCGGCGGCGTCCGGCGTCAACATGACTTACAAGATCCTGTTCAACGATGCGGTCGCGATGACGGGTGGCCAGCGCCACGAGGGCGGGCTGACGGTGGACCAGATCGCCCGGCAGGTGGCGGCGGAAGGGGCGAAGCAGGTCGTCATCGTCACCGACGAGCCGGACAAGTACCCGACCGGGACCGAGTTCCCGGCGGGCACCACGATCCATCACCGCTCGGAGCTGGACGAGGTTCAGAAGGCGCTGCGCGAGGTTCCGGGCCTGACGGCCCTGATCTACGACCAGACCTGCGCGGCGGAGAAGCGCAGGCGGCGCAAGCGCGGCCAGTTCCCCGATCCGCAGAAGCGCATCTTCATCAACGAACTGGTCTGCGAGGGCTGCGGCGACTGCGGCGTGCAGTCGAACTGCGTGGCGATCCAGCCGGTCGAGACCGAGTTCGGCCGCAAGCGGCAGATCGACCAGTCGAGCTGCAACAAGGACTATTCCTGCCTGAAGGGCTTCTGCCCGAGCTTCGTCACCGTCGAGGGCGGGCAGGTCCGCAAGGGGACTGATCCGGCCGGCACGAAGCGCGGCGAGGTCGACGTCTCCGATCTTCCGATGCCCGAGTTGCCGAAGATCGACGGCACCTACGACGTGGTGGTGACCGGCGTCGGGGGCACCGGCGTCGTCACCATCGGCGCGCTGATCGGCATGGCGGCCTATCTGGAAGGCAAGGGCTGCGGCATCATCGACATGGCGGGCCTCGCCCAGAAGGGCGGCTCGGTGCTCACCCACCTGAAGATCGCCGAGAGCCCGGAGGCGATCAGCGCGATCCGGGTTTCGGCCGGCGCGGCGGAACTTGTGCTTGGCTGCGACATCGTCGTGGCGGGGACGAAGAAGGTGCTGGCCTCAGTGAAGCCCGGCCAGACCGAGGTGGTGGTCAACACCCACGCGGCCTATCCCGGCGACTTCGCCAAGAATGCCAACTTCACGCTGCCGATCGAGCGGCTGAAGCGGGCGATCCGCGGCCAGGCGGGGCAGGGCCATGTGCACACGGTGGATGCCACCGGGCTCGCCACCGCACTCCTGGGCGATGCCATTCTCGGCAACATCTTCATGCTCGGCTACGCCTACCAGCTCGGCCAGCTGCCGCTGAGCGCCGAGGCGCTGGAGCGGGCGATCGAGCTGAATGGCGTGTCGATCCGCGACAACGTCGCCGCCTTCCGCTGGGGCCGCCGCGCGGCGGTCGAACCGGCAGCGGTTGAGAAGATCGCCGAGCCCGGCACGGGTGCCGATCCGATGCACGACATCTCAGTCACACTAAACGAGATGATCGAGCGGCGGGTGACGTTCCTCACCGGCTATCAGGACGCCGCCTATGCAGAGCGCTACCGCGCCCGCGTCGAGACCGTTCGCGCGGCGGAGGCCGCGGCCATGCCGGGCGAGACGGCACTGACCGAGGCCGTCGCCCGCTACCTGTTCAAGCTGATGGCCTACAAGGACGAGTACGAGGGCGCGCGGCTCTATACCGACGGCACCTTCCTGAAGGCGGTCAGGGACACCTTCGAGGGCGACTACAGGCTGAAGTTCCACCTCGCCCCGCCGCTCACCAACAAGCCGGATCCCGCGACCGGCCGGCCGAAGAAGACCACGTTCGGTCCGTGGATGATGACGGCGTTCCGGGTGCTCGCCTCACTCAAGGGCCTGCGCGGGACGAAGCTCGACATCTTCGGCTACAGCCACGAGCGGCGCACTGAGCGGCAGCTGATCGCCGACTACGAGGCGATGCTCGACGAACTGGTGGCAAAGCTGACTCCCGCCACCCACGCCACCGCGATCGCGCTCGCCTCGATCCCGGAGAAGATCCGCGGCTACGGGCCGGTCAAGGAGAGGCATCTCGCCGCCGCCAAGGCGGAGGAGGCAGCGCTGCTGGAGGCGTTCCGCACCGGCGGCGCGGAGGCGCGACAGGCGGCGGAATAGGGTCGGCTCCCGACGGGGCGGCGAGGCGGCCGGTTCCGGCCGCGACTTGAGCATCCCCGCTGGCGGGGCGATACTCGCTGCCGCCATTGCCCGCAGCACGTATTCAGGCCCTCGAGGGGACGCGGTGATCAGCCCGGAGCGACTGAACGAGATCGCCGCCTGGTCGCGGGAACTGACCGAGGACCAGATCGACCGGGCCTGCCGCGGCATCACCGAGAAGCAGCTTCACCCCGGCGCCTATCTGTTCCATCGCGGTGACAGGTTCGATGCCTGGGCGGGCGTCGTCTCCGGCATCGTCAAGATGAGCACCTTCACCATCAGCGGCAAGGCGGTGAGCTATACCGGGGTGGCGAAGGGTGGCTGGTTCGGCGAGGGGTCTGTGATCAAGGACGAACCGCGCCAGTACGACATCATCGCGCTGCGCGAGACGCGTGTGGCGCTGCTGAACGGCGCGACCTTCCGCTGGCTGTTCGAGACGTCTGCCGGGTTCAACCGGTTTCTGGTGCGCCAGTTGAACGAACGGCTCGGCCAGTTCATCGCGCTCGTCGGTCATGATCGTGGCTTCGAGGCCACCACCCGGCTCGCCCGCTGCATCGCCTGGCTGTGCAACCCGGTGCTGTCACCTGGCGTCGGCAACCGTCTGGAGATCAGCCAGGAAGAACTCGGGCTGTTGAGCGGCCTGTCGCGGCAGATGGCGAACCGCTGCCTGAAGGAACTCGAGGAGCACGGGCTGGTGCGCGTCGAGGCGGATGGCGTCGGCATCCTCAATCTGGAGGGGCTGAGGCATTTCGGTGAGTAGGCCGGTCTGCGGGGTATTCGGTTTGTCGCACCGCTCTGCCATAGTCGCGGCGTCGCCAGGGGGAGCACGAGAGGGCCGAACGTTGCCGGGGCGGATGTGGGCAATGTGGCCTGCGACATTGGCAACAGTGTGGGCGGGCGCTCCGGCGATCGCGGCCGACCCCGGCCCGATGCCCGTACAGCGCTGCACCCTGGACGGCTTTATCCAACTGCCGGGCAGCGATGTATGCCTTGCGATCAGCGGCTATGCGCGCCTCGATGTCACCGCCATCGACAAGAACTGGCTCGGCACAGACGGCTACGAGGTCGACGGCATTGCCGTGAACGGCAATTCGGTGGCCCCGAGCGGGGTCGTTCCGACGACCAGCACCGGGTTCCGCGACGACACGATCGAGATGTATTCGGAGGGCAGGCTGTCATTCGACGCCCGCTCCGCCACCGACTACGGCACGGTTCGGGCCTATGTGCAGGCGGAGGTCGTTGACGACGAGAGCCGAAGCGGAGGCGACGTCGAGCTCCGGCATGCCTACGTCCAATTCGGCAACTGGCTGTTCGGCAAGACCTACTCCACCATCCTGCTGTCGGAGGCGGGGCCGGACTATTCCGACCCCTACACGGTGGTCGGCGACAACTCCACCAACATCCGCCGCAACCAGATCCGCTACACTCAGCCGCTCGGGCAAGATCTCTCGCTGAGGCTGGCGGTCGAGGACCAGAACTACGACACGCCGACGGCGGCGATCGTCGGGCTCGGGCCGCTGATGCCGCTGGTCGCGCCGGGAGTGACATCCTATGCGGTCGACAATGACGCCAACGACTGGCCGGACCTTGTGGCGGCGCTTCGGTGGAGCCGCGACGGCGTCGGATCCTGGCAGGTGGCCGGCGCGCTTCACCAGAACAGCTTCGTCGAGGTGCCGAGCTTCGGCAATCTGCCGGTGCCGGGCGCCGGCGACAGCGATCTCGGCTTCGCGCTGCTCTTCGGCCTTGCCCTCGACCTGCCGACGGGGGAGGGGGACACGTTCACTTTCCTCGCCAACTACACCGACGGCGCGAGCCAATATCTCCAGGACGTCTTCGGCGACAGCGCCAACATCACATGGGGTCGCTGCAGCCCCACGTCGAACTGCATCCTCGACCGGGTGACCAAGTGGTCCGTGGTGAGTTCGCTCACCCGCGCTATTTCAGCGCAGTGGCAGGCAACGGTGGGTGCCGGATATGCCGAGACGAACTATGGCGCCCTGGGAACGGCCACCTCCGGCTTGTTGGGGGCGCCAGGCGTGCTGGATGTCGCGAGCCTGGAGATCTTCGCCAATGTGGTGTGGAACCCGGTTCCCAAGACGACCTTCATGCTCGACGTGCACTACGGCCGCATCGATTTCGGAGGTTTCGACCTGGATGCGACCTTGCCCGGCGTACAATCGGCCCAGGGCGCGTGGGCGGCGACGTTCGAGGTGACGCGCCGGTTCTGAAGTCGGCGCAGCGCAAAGTTCGACCCATCTAGATGACCGACTGGTGCCTTGTCTGTCAACTGGATGGTGGCGCAGCCGGCCCGCATCTGCGAATTGTTGCGTCCGAAACGGCATCGCGTTCCGCTTGATGGGAATGCCGGTCGGACTTAACGTCTAACGAACACGACAAGCGCCGCGAAAAGCGGTGCGGCCTTTCAGGTGGGGAAAACGCGGATGGCCGAAGCCATTGTCGCATCCGTCGACGATACGTTTCCGAAGCTGCTGATCCGCAACGCTCGCGTACGCGGCGAAAGGCCGGCGATCCGCGAGAAGGATCTCGGCATCTGGCAGACATGGACCTGGGCGCAGGTGCTGGAGGAGGTGCGCGCCTTCGCGCTCGGCCTCGAGGCGATTGGCCTGATGCCCGGCGACAAGGTCGCCATCATCGGCTCGAACCGGCCGCGGCTCTACTGGTCGATCTGCGCCGTGCAGAGCCTCGGCGCGGTCCCGGTGCCGATGTACCAGGACGCCGTTGCCGCCGAGATGGTCTACGTCCTCCAGCACGCCGAGGCCCGCTTCGCCGTCGTCGAGAACCAGGAGCAGGTCGACAAGCTGCTCTCGCTGTCCGGCGAACTGAGCCGCCTCGAGCGCGTGATCTACGACGAGGAGCGCGGCCTCAAGGACTACGATCACAGCCGTCTGCACCCGTTCAGAGGTGTGCAGGAGACGGGACGCGACGCGTTGGCGAAGGACGCTTCGGCCGCCGCGCGCTGGGAAGCGGGTATCGCGAAGGGCACGCCCGACGACCTGGCCGTGATCCTCTACACCTCCGGAACGACGGGCCAGCCGAAGGGCGTGATGCTCTCCTACCAGAACACGGTGGAAGCGGCCCGCATCGGCTGCACCTTCGACCGGCTGACCGACCAGGACGAGATCCTCGCCTATTTGCCGATGGCCTGGGTGGGCGACCACATCTTCTCCTATGCGGAGTCTTACTGGTCGGGCTTCTGCGTCGCCTGTCCGGAATCTCCGGCCACCATGCTCTCCGATCTCAAGGAGATCGGGCCGACCTTCTTCTTCGCGCCGCCGCGCATCTTCGAGAACATCCTCACCACGGTGATGATCCGGATGGAGGACGCCGGGCCGCTGAAGCGCCGGATGTTCCACTACTTTCTCAAGGTCGCGCGACGCTCGGGCGAGAAGATCCTGAACGGCGAGAGCGTACCGGTGGGCGACCGGCTGCTCTACGCGATCGGCCGCATCCTGGTCTACGCGCCGCTGAAGAACGTGCTCGGCCTCACCCGCATGCGGGTGGGCTACACCGCCGGCGAGGCGATCGGGCCGGAGATCTTCCGCTTCTACCGCTCGCTCGGCCTCAACCTGAAGCAGCTCTACGGACAGACCGAGGCGAGCGTCTTCGTGACTGTGCAGCCGGAGGGGGAGATCCGCGCCGACACGGTGGGCAAGCCGGCGCCGGAGGTGGAGATCCGCATCGACGAGACGTCGGGCGAGGTGCTCTACCGCTCGC
>JAEYRQ010000165.1 GCA_023435545.1 Pseudomonadota bacterium
GCGAATACATTCAGGCCGCCTTTGCCGCCGCCGACGAGATCGGCTTCGACATCTACGAGATGTGCGTCAACATGATCCCCGGCTGGACGAAGGTCGGGGTGCCGACGATCGGCAAGTGCAAGGGCACGCTGGAGGCGCTGCTCAAGTGCGACATGATCATGATCTTTCACGTGCCGCTCTTCGCCAAGTGGCTGCGCGAGGTGCAGCAGGCGGGCGTGCGGGTGCAGATGATCATCGATGCGCCCGACGATCTGGAGCAGCTCCAGTCGCCCCCTGGCCTGAAGGAGGCGGTGGTACATGCCGGCAAGATCTACGAGGCGGCGACGAATGTGCGCGTGACCTCTCCGCACGGCACCGATTTCACCTATTCCCGCGGCGAGTACCCGGTGATGATCCAGTACGGTATGGCCGACGAGCCGGGGCGGTTCGACCACTGGGGCGTTGGCCTGATCCATACCTTTCCGAACGAGGGCTCGGCCAAGGGCAAGGTGGTCATCATGCCGGGTGACATCGTGATCCTGCCCTACTGCCGCTACGTGGCCGATCCGATCCACCTCGACATAGAGGACGGTCATGTCGTCTCGATCGAGGGCGGGGTCGATGCGGCGCTGATGCGCGAATGGCTGAAGCGCGGCGAGGAGTTCGACGGCGACCGCGACCCTTACGCCATCTCGCATCTCGGCTGGGGTCTCAATCCCCAGTGCCGCTGGGATTCGATCGCGCTCTACGGCGACATTCCCGAGCGCAGCCGCGCCGCCTCGCGCTGCTTCCCGGGCAACTTCCTGTTCTCCACCGGCCCCAACAGCCAGGGCGGCGGCAAGCGCACCACGCGGGGACACTACGACGTGCCGATGCGCGAGTGCACCATCGAACTGGACGGCAAGGTGGTGGTAGAGCGCGGGCAGCTGGTCGACCCGAAGATGATCGTGTCCGAAGTCAAGCGCGGCTGATCCGGCGATGAAGCTCGAGGGCGCCTTCGCGGTCGCCGCACCGCGCCCGGCGGTCTGGGAGGCGATCCGCGATCCCGGGGTCATGGCGCCGTGCATTCCGGGCTGCGAATCCGCCGAACCGATCGACGACACCCGCTACCGGTCGGTGGTGGTGGTGAAGTTCGGGCCGATCACTGCGCGGTTCAATCTCGTCATCGAGATCGAGGAGGAGATCGCGCCGGGCTACGTCCGGGTCAGCGCCAAGGGCGAGGAAGGCACCCGCGCCAGCATGGTGACGGGGCGCGCCGAACTGACGCTGACCGAACCGGCGCCGGGACATACCGGCGTCGCCTGGTCCGGCGAGGTGGCGGTGACCGGCCGGCTTGCGAAGTACGGCCTGGGTCTCATGCGCAAGAAGATCGAGAGCCTGTCGGCCGAGTTCATTGCAGCCTTCGGTCGCAAGCTCGAGGCGGAGGCGTCGGCATCATGAGCTTCGTCATCTCCCCCCCCACGGTCGAGGACGCGATCGCCTTCCATGCGGCGCACCCGGAAGCGCGGCCGATGTCGGGCGGCGCCTCGCTGGTGGCGATGAAGAACGCCCGGCTGATCGAGGCGAGCCACTTCGTCAGCCTCGCACGGATCGAATCCCTGCGCGGCATTGCGCGGCGCCCCGATGGCGGCCTGCGGATCGGCGGGATGACGCGGCATCGCGAGATCGCTGCCTGCGCTCTGCTGTCCGGTGATCAGGCGGTCCTGCGCATGGCCGCCGGACAGATCGCCAACCGCGTGGTGCGCAATATGGGCACGATCGGCGGCGCGGTCGGCAATGCCGACCCGGCGGCGGACTACCTGCCGGCACTGGCCTGCATTGGCGCCGAGGTGGAGATCACCGGGTCCGGTGGGGCACGGCGCGTGGCGATGGCCGACTATGTGACGGGCTGGTACGAGAGCGCGCTGGAACCTGGCGAGATCGTCACCGCGATCCGGCTGCCATCGCCTGGCCCCGGTCCGGCGGTCTGGCGCAAGCTCGCGCGGGTGCCGGGCGACTATGCAACGGTCTCGGTCGCCTGCACGCTCGATGGAGACGGCGTGTCCGTCGCGATCGGGGCATGCGGCCCCGGGCCGATCCGCAGCCCCCAGGCCGAGGCCGAGTTGAGGGGCAAGCTGGCGGACCCCTCGGCGGTGCAAGCATTCGCCGGAACGCTTGTTGCGCTTGCCGATCCCGTGGACGATGTCCGCGGCTCCGCCGACTACCGGCGGCGCCTCATCCCGCGGATGGTTGCGGCCGCAATCCGCGACGTGGCGGGAGGCAGATGATGGCACCGAAACAGGTGTTCTCGCTCAATCTGAACGGCCGCACGGCCGAGGTCTTTGCCAGGTCCGATGCGACGCTGCTCGACGTCCTGCGCGACGATGTCGCGCTGCGCGCGGCAAAACGCGGCTGCAACCAGGGCGTCTGCGGCGCCTGCACGGTGATGATCGACGGCTTTCCGGAGCGCTCGTGTCTGACCATGGCTGGTGCCTGCGACGGGCGGGACATCCGCACCCTCGAAGGCTATGCCGGCGACCCGGCGATGCAGGCCCTGCAGGAGGCGATGATCGCCTCGGGCGGGGTACAGTGCGGGTTCTGCACCGGCGGCCTGCTCATCACCGCGCGCAACCTTATCGAGGAGACGCCGCGTCCGACCGGCGCCGAGATCCGTGCGGCGCTGTCCGGCCATCTCTGCCGCTGCACCGGCTATGTCCGCATCGTCGAGGCGGTCGCCAGCGCCGCAGAGGATCTCGCGTCATGAGCCTCGATCTCGACACCCCGACGGGCATCGCGGTCGGCCTGTCCACGCCGAAGCTCGAGAACCGCGAGAAGGTCACGGGTCGGGCCGAATACATCGACGACCTCTACAGGCCGGGCATGCTGCACGCCGCGATCCTCGGCTCGCCCTACGCCCATGCCCGGATCCTCTCCTATGACGTCTCCGAGGCGTTGGCCGCGCCGGGCGTCGTTGCGGTGCTGACCGGTAACGACGTGCCGGACGGGCGCATGGGTGCCTTCATCAAGGACGAGCATGCGCTGGCGAAGGGCAAGGTGCTCTATCTCGGCGAGCCGGTCGCGGCGATCGCCGCCGAGACGCTGGAACAGGCCCGCGCGGCGGTGAACCTGATCGAGGTCGAATACGAGGAGCTTCCCGCCGTGCTGACGCCGGAGGAGGGCCTCGCGCCGGATGCGCCGATCCTGCACGAGCATGTGGCGGACTACGTCAAGGTGTTCGACGCGGGGTCGCAGGGCAATCTCTGCTCCCGCACCGAGCTTTCACAGGGCGATGTCGAGGCTGCCTGGGCCGACTGCGCGGTGATCGTGGAAGGGGAGTTCACCACCGAGCCGCAGGCCCATGTCGCGATGGAGCCCTGCGGCGCACTCGCCGAGGTCGATGCCCAGGGCCGCGTGACGCTGTGGTCGGCCAACCAGTCGGTGTTCCGCGTCCAGGCGAATGTCTGCGAGAGCCTGAAGCTGCCGATGAGCCGGCTGCGCAGCCTCACGCCGCGCGTCGGCGGCGGCTTCGGCAACAAGATGGAGCCGCACATCCAGCCGCTGACGGTCGCGCTGGCGCTCAAGACCGGCCGGCCGGTGAAGTGCATCCTCACCCGTGAGGAGGATTTCGAGATCGTCCGCGCCCGCCATCCCTTCCGCATCCGCATGAAGACCGGCGCGGATACCGAGGGCCGGATCCTCGCCCGCGACGTCGAGGTGCTCGTTGATTGCGGCGCGTACGCCGACGACAGCCCGGGGGTGCTGGGCTATGCGCTGCTGATGTCGGGCGGCCCCTACCGCATCCCGAACCAGCGGGCGCGCGGGCGGCTCGTCTACACCAACAAGCTGCGCTTCGGCGCCTATCGCGGCTTCGGCAACCCGCAGGTGACCTTTGCCGGCGAGCAGCAGATCGACGAGATCGCCGGCCGCCTCGGCCTCGACCCGATCGAGATCCGGCGCCGCAACCTGCTCAAGGAGGGCGACCAGTGGTTCGCCGGGCCTCGGATCGGCTCCAACGGGCTTGCCCGCTGCCTCGACGCAATCGAACGGGCGGCGGGCTGGACAGACCGGCCCCGTGCGGGCTCCGGCGGCGGGCTTCGCCGCGGCCGCGGCATAGCCGCGACGGCGCATATCTCCGGCCTGCTCGGCACCGGCGCGATCGTCCGGATGCTCGAAGACGGGACGATCTCGCTCAACACCGGCGCGACGGATATCGGCCAGGGCTCGGACACGGTGCTGGCCCAGATCTGCGCCGAGACCCTCCGGATTCCTGTGGAAATGGTCAGCGTCGCCAGCCCCGATACCGACGGTTCGCCCTACAACTGGGGCACCACCGCGAGCCGCGTGACCTATACCACCGGCCGCGCCGTGGCCGGGGCGGCGCGCGCGGTGCTGAGCCAGGCGATGGGCCATGCCGCCGAAATGCTCGGCGTGCCGGTAGACGCCCTCGAACTGCGCGACGGCGGTCGTATCGCCGTAAAGGGTTCCAATGACGATCTGCCTTTCGCCGCCATCTCCGGCCGCGCCCACTGGGCCAAGGGCGGGCCGATCGTCGGCCACCACAGCCTGGTCTTCGAGGAGCCGACCCACGATCCGAAGCGCGCGATCGCGCTGGGCCTGCCGTTCCCGCGCATCGGCGTGTTCAGCTTCGGCGCGACGCTCGTCGACGTCGAAATCGACGAGGTGACCGGCCAGACGCGGGTGACCGAAGCGTGGAGCGCGATGGATGTCGGGCGCGCGATCAACCCGCGGCTGGTCGAGGTGCAGATCGAGGGCGGCTTCGTCCAGGGACTGGGCTTTGCTCTTTACGAGGAGATGGTCTGGGACGGGCCGCGCCTCGTGAACCCCTCGCTCATGGACTACAAGGTACCGACCTCGGCCGACAGCCCGCACGTCCACGCGATCATCGTCGAGGATCCCGAACCCGGCGGCCCCTTCGGCGCCAAGGGCGCGGGCGAGATCGGGCTCAACGCGGTTCCTGCGGCCATTGCCAATGCCGTCGCCGCGGCGCTCGGCGACGGTGTCGCGCCGGCGCTGCCGCTGACGTCGGAGCGGATCCTGGCGCGGATCGAGGAGGCCGAACATGCGGCCTGAGGACTATCCGCCGCAGGATGCATTCACCGAGATCGGGGCGAAGTATCACGCCCGCATCATCAGTCTTGCCGATGCGGTGCCGACCGTAGAGTGGCAGCACGGCGACGATCCCTATCAGTCGGTGGCGCTCTATCCGGCGCCGGACCCGCGCGGCGATATCGTGGTGATGATCCACGGTGGCGGCTGGACCAACGGCTACAAGGAATGGATGGCCTTCTGCGCACCGGCGCTCACCGCGCGCGGCATCACGGCCGCCAGCCTCGGCTACCGGCTCGCGCCGATGCATGTCTGGCCGGCGGGATTCGATGACGTGGCCGACGGCATCGCTGCGGTCGCGGCACGGGCTGCCGAACATGGCGGCGATCCGGGGCGCATCTTCGTGTCCGGCCATTCGGCAGGCGGACATCTGGCGGCGCTGCTTGCGCTGCGCACCGACTGGCAGGGCCCTCGTGGGCTTCCTGCCGACGTGGTGAAAGGCGCGCTGCCGATTTCCGGCAGCTACGATTTTGGCCCCGAGTCCGGCTTCAGGATGCGCCCGCGGTTCCTCGGCGATCCGGCGCTGGGCAACGAGGGGCCGGCCTCGCCAGTCAACTGGCTGCGCGGCGACTCGCCGCCCTTCCACGTGTCCTGGGGCGGCAACGACTTTCCGCACCTGATCGAGCAGGCAAAGCGCTTCGCGGTCGCGCTTGCCGGCAAGGGCGTGCGGGTCGAGACGCTGGAGATCGACACTGCCGACCATCTCGGCGCCTCCTACGCTTCCGCCGAGCCCGATGGAGCGTGGATTGAATCCGCCGACGAGTTCATCCGCCGGACATGAGCCTGGGAAACAGGCCGGGACCGGATCATGCAGAGGGAGACGACAATGCTAAAACGACAGTTCTTCCGCCTGGCCTTCGCAAGCACCCTGGTCGCGATCGCGGCTCCCGCGTTCGCCGCAGAACCGGTTAAGATCGGCTACACGATCGCGCGCACGGGCCTCTTCGCCGCCGCCGCGCCGAGCCAGGAGCAGGCCTACGCGCTCTGGGCCGAACAGGTCAATGCCGCGGGCGGCCTCGACGTCGCGGGCGAGAAGCGCCCGGTCGAGTTCGTCTCCTATGACGACGAGAGCGACCCGGCGAAGTCCGCCCAACTCTACGAACGGCTGATCAACTCGGACCAGGTGGACCTGCTGATGGCGCCCTGGGGCACGCCGCACCATCTGAATGTTGCCGGCGTGGTCGAGCGCTACGGCTTCCCGATGGTCGGCAACACCGCTGCCTCGGTTGCCATCCGCGAGGTGCAGCCCGGGAACATCTGGTTCCCGACCTCGGCGATCCCCGACCAGATCGGCCCGGAGCTCGCCGCAATGCTGCGCGAGGCGGGCGTCAAGTCGGTGGCGATCATTGCCAACGTCCTGCCGTTCGGCCAGGAGAACCTCAAGTTCCTCGCCCCGGCCCTTCAGGAGGCCGGCATCGAGGTGAAGATGTCGGAGAACTATCCGCCCGACATCTCCGACATGACCGCGCTGCTGACCCAGGTGCGCAACGCCGCGCCCGATGCGGTGATCGCGCTGACCTACCCGGCCGACGCCTTCCTCTACATGGGCCAGGCCCGCGAACTCGGGATCGAGGCGCCCTACCAGTTCATGCTGATCGGGCCGACCATCGACGCCTTCGGACAGGCCTTCGGACCGGCAGCCGACGGGATCATCACGCTTGCCCACTGGTCGCCCGAGCAGGATGCCTGGCCGCGCGCCCGGCCGTTCTTCGAGGCCTATTCCGAACGCTGGGGGCAGGCGCCAGACTACCTCGACAGCGCGTTGGCCTACATGTCGGCCGAGATCCTGCAGCAGGCGGTGGCGAAGGCCGGGCTCGACCGCGACGCGCTGCGCGCCGCGATCGCCGAGGGTACCTTCGACACGATCAACGGCGAAGTGCGCTTCGAGGGCGTGCAGAATGCGGTGACCCCGACCGCTTTCGTGCAGCGCCAGGACGGGCGTATGCAGATCGTCTGGCCGCCTGAGATCGCTACCGCGCCGCTGAAGGCCCGCTGACCTCTGCGACTGCCCGGCCCCACCGGGGGCCGGGTATTCATCCCCCGGAGGTCCGCAGACCGTGCTCGCGACCCTTCTGTCAGGGCAGTTGCTGTTCGCCGCCGCCGTGCTGGGCGCGCTTTATGCGCTGGTGGGGCTGGGGCTCAATCTCGTCTACGGCACGATGCGCCTGCTCAACATCGCGCACGGAGACATCCTGATGCTGGGGGCCTACGCGGCCTTCTGGTGGTTCACGCTGGCGTCGCTGTCACCGCTCGTTGCGCTTCCGCTGGTGGCCGCGATGGGCGCCGCGATCGGGCTGGCGCTCTATTTCCTGCTGTTCCGCCGGCAGCTTGCCCAGGGCCTCGACGCTTCGGTGATCGAGGCGCGGTCGCTCCTCCTGTTCTTCGGCGTGTCGGTGGTGATCCAGAACCTCACCGCGCTCGCCTTCACCGCGACGCCGCGCGCCTATCGCTATCTGGACACCGTCTACCGGTTCGGGGACACCGCGATGACCGGCAACCGGATCGCCGCGCTGCTGGTCGCCGGGTCGCTCCTGATGGCGATGCTGGTGTTCCTCAACCGCACCCTTTTCGGTATGGAAATCAAGGCTTTGATCCAACAGCGCGACGCCGCGCGGATCGTCGGCATCAATGTCGAGCGGGTTCAGATGGTGGCGATCGGGCTCGGTTTCGCCGCCGCCGCCGTGGCCGGATCGCTCCTGTCGATGACCGAGCAGACCTCGCCCTTCATGGGCTTCCGCTTCACGATTGCGGCCTTCGTCGTCATCATCCTCGGCGGGCTCGGAAACATCCGCGGCGGGATCGTCGCGGGGTTCCTGCTGGCGGCGGTCGAGATCTATGCGGTGGCCGTGTTCTCCGCGGAAGCACGGTCGATCCTGATCTATGGCTCCTTCGTCGCGGTGCTGCTGCTCAGGCCGCAGGGGCTGCTTGGGCGGGCGAAGCGGGCATGAGGGCTGTCGCGCTTCCACTTGGTGTCACGCTGGCGCTGGGCGCAGCGCTCTATGTCGGCGGGATGGAGGCGGGGCCCTACTGGCAGATCGTCGCGCTCAACCTCGCGATGTGGATCGCGCTCACCCAGAGTTGGAGCGTGTTCTCGGGACTTACGGGCTACATCTCGCTCGGCCACGTGGTGGCCTACGGGATCGGCGCCTATGTGATGGCGACCCAGTTCCGCGACTACCCGGTCTGGCTGATCGTGCCGCTGGCCGGCGCCGCCGCCGGTGCCTTCGCGCTGATCGTGGCGGTGCCGGTGCTGCGGGTCAGAGGACCGTACTTCGTCATCCTCACTTTCGGGCTCGCCGAACTGGTCAAGTTCCTGCTGCTGGCACTCGACACCGCGCTCGGCCAGTCCTCGCGGCTTCTGTTCGGGGCGCCGGGGACGGGGGAGCTTCTGGCCTGGATGGTGGCGCTGGCGGTGGCGGCGGCGCTGCTGCGCCATTTCGTCGGCATCTCGCGCTTCGGCCGCGGGCTGGTGGCGATCCGCGAGGACGAGACGGCTGCCGAGACGCTGGGCGTACCGGTGACCCGCTACAAGGCGCTGGCATTCGCGCTGTCCACCGTGATCCCGGGCATGGTCGGGGCCTTGATGGCGCTGCGGTCCACCTATTTCGAGCTGATGCAGGCGTTCTCGCCGACGATCTCGTTCACCATCGTCACGATGGCGATCATCGGGGGAGCCGGCGATGCGCGCGGCCCGGCGCTGGGGGCGCTGTTTCTGGTGGCGCTGTCGGAGATCCTGCGCGGGGTCTCACCGCAGCTTTACCTGGTGTTGCTCGGTCTCTGCCTGATTGGCTTCGTCCTCTTCGCGCCGCGCGGGCTGGTCGGTCTCCTGTCGGGGCGGCCGCGATGACGCTGCTTGCGGTCGAAAACCTGAGCAAGCAGTTCGGCGGCCTCAAGGCGCTCGACGACGTGAGCCTCGACGTCGACGAGGGCACGATCCACGGGCTGATGGGAGCGAACGGCGCGGGCAAGACCACGCTGTTCAGCATCATCGCGGGAAACCAACGGGCAAGTTCGGGCAGGGTGCACTTCGACGGCCGGCGGATCGACGGGATGCGCCCCGACCGGATCTGCCGGGCGGGGATCGCCCGGACCTTCCAGATCGTGCGACCGTTCCCCGGCCTCACGGCGCGCGAGAATGTCGAGACGGCGGTCCTGTTCGGCCGTGAACGCGCGCCCGGTCAACTGGAGGCGGCACGGATCGCCGATGAGCTTCTCGCCGAATGCGGGCTCGCCGCGCTGGCCGACCGGCCGGCGATGACGCTGACGCTGTCGGCCCGCAAGCGGCTGGAGGTGGCGCGCGCGCTCGGCACCGGCCCGCGGCTGCTGATGCTCGACGAGGTGATGGCCGGCCTCACTCCGACCGAGGTCGGCGAGATGAGCGCCGCACTGCGCCGGCTGAAGGAGCGCTACGCGCTGACGATCTTCATCATCGAGCATGTGATGAGCGCGCTCAACGAGATGTCCGACCGGATCACCGTGCTGCACCATGGCCGCAAGATCGCCGAGGGCGTGCCGGTCGAGATCGCCGCCGATCCGCAGGTGATCGACGCCTATTTCGGCATCGACGACGAAGACGATGCGCCCTCCGGCGCCGGAGCCCCGTCATGACGGCGTCCGCCCTTGCCACCGAGGCGCTGCACGCCGGCTATGGTGAGGTGAAGGTGCTGCGCGGCGTGACATTGTCCGTCGTGGCGGGCTCGATCACCGCGGTGATCGGGGCGAACGGCGCGGGCAAGTCGACGCTGATGCGCGCGCTCGCCGGTCTGATCCGCCCGGCCGGTGGCGAGGTGAGCCACGATGGCAT
>JAEYRQ010000435.1 GCA_023435545.1 Pseudomonadota bacterium
GCCGTACAGGGTGTCGTCGCCGCCCTTGCCGTGGATCGAGTCGTTGCCCGAGGTGCCGGTGATGGTGCTGTCGACGTCGTCGCCCTGGGTGTCCTTCTCGCCCTGGATCTCGGTGTAGACCCCCGGCCCGGCCGGGAAGACGATGTCGAACGCCGAGGCGTCGATGACGGCGTTGGTGATCCCGTCAATGTTGAACAGCGGGCCCCAGCTGCTCTCGGCGCCCGACAGGTCGAGGCCGGAGATGGTCAGGCCGGCCAGGTCGCTGAAGTGGAACAGCGAGATCGGGTTCTTGTGGAAGGCGCCGGTCACGACCACGCCGTCGAAGCTCACGGTCCCGATCGCCGGCGGGTTCGCCGGGGCCGGGTTGGCGTTGCCGTTGGTGTTGATGTTGCCGGTGATGTCGATGCCGGTGTCGGGCCGGCTGGCGACGGCCGATTCGCTGGCCTCGCCGTGCAGCGTCACGTTGGTGAAGGCGGCGTCGCCGGCGAAGCCGAACAGCTTGACGTGGGACGCGCCGTTGGAGCCGCCCGTGCCGTTGTTGGCGAAGTCGCTGTTGCTGACCACCAGCCGCGCCACGGTGGCCCCATCGATCGGATCCCCGTCGTCCGAGGCCCAGATGCCGAAGGTGCCGAAGCCCGAGATCGAGCCGCCGTCGAAGGTCAGCTGACCCACGTTGGCGCCGGTGTGGATGTCCAGCCCGCGCTGCGAGCCGACGCCGCCGACCAGGTCGAGGTTCTGCAGGCTGATGTCGCCGCCGGCCAGGTCGCCGACGATCTCGATGGCGTCGCCGGAGGCCGGCTGGATCACGACGCCGTCGTCCCCGATCAGGGTCAGCGCCTTGCCGATCTGCAGGTTCTCAACGTAGGTCCCGGCCTCGATCAGGATGATGTCTCCAGACGAAGCCGCGTCGATCGCGTCCTGGATCGACATGCCGGCCTTGACCAGGAAGGTCGAGCCGGCGCCGTTGTCGAAGGCCAGGGCCTCGATGTTGGTCCCGGTCAGGTCCAGGGCCTGGGCCGCGGCCAGGTCGGCCACCCGGGCCGTGTCGAGACCTGCGCCGCCGTCCAGGGTGTCGAGGCCGTCGGTGTGGATCACGTCGTCGCCGTCGCCGCCGTAGAGGACGTCCGCACCCGCCCCGCCGTCGATGACGTCGTCGCCGGCTTCGCCGTGGATGTAGTCGTCGCCGGCGCCGCCGGAGATCACATCGGCGCCGTCGCCGCCGAGCAGCTGGTCGGGGCCGTCGGTGCCTACGACCGTGTCGTCCGCCGCCGAGGACGGGTAGAAGCCGAAGTTGACGACGTTGATCACGCCATCGCCGAAGGTGTTGGCGGTCCCGTCCGGGCCGACCGTGAAGTCGCCGCTGACGATGAGGCCGAAGTCGAAGTCGTCGAAGCTGTTGCCCGTGACCACCGCCCCTTCGCTGTCGACCAGGTAGACGCCGTAGTCGCCCCCGCCGGCCCCGCCGATGAGGACGTTGTCGGTGACCACCACGCCGTCGGCGTCGAACAGCAGGATGCTGCTGGCGCCCACCGAGGCCGGCAGGTAGGCCAGGCCGGAGATGGTGTTGCCGTGGATGACGCCGGTGGCGCCGCCGGACAGCTGGATGCCGTTCTGGGCGGTGCTGGAAATCGGTTCACCGGTGATGGTGTTGCCGGTCAGATTCACCGTCAGGCCCTCGCCGTAGAGCACGAAGGCGTTCTTCTGCCAGTTCTCCACGGTCGAGTTGCTGAAGCCGAAGTCGCGCGCCTCGCCGTCATAGTTGCTGACGATGACCGCCTGGTTCCGCTGGACGCCCGAGGGCTGGCCGGCGTTGGGCCCGGACGCGAGCACGTCGCGGATGCCGGTGACGGTCACCGAGTCGGCGTCGATCGAGGCGTTCAGGCCGTAGATGCCGACGAAATCCCCGTTGGTGGGCGGGGAGATCTGCCCGTTGTCGAGGCCGTCGATGGTCAGGCCCGAGAGGGTCAGGTTGGCGTCATTGGTCGCCGCGACCAGCGCGTACTTGTAGGGACGGCCGGACAGGCCGTCGACCACGGTGGCCTGCAGCGCGCCGGCTTCCGGGGAGTCGATGAAGGTCTGGCCTTCGCCGGCGCCCTGGATGGTGATGTCCTTGCCGTCGATCAGCAGCTGCTCCACGAAGTGACCGGCCTCGATGGTGATGACGTCGCCGTCCGCGGCCGCGTCGATGGCGTCCTGGATCGACATGCCGGCCTTGACCACGAAGGTGGTGCCGGCGCCGTTGTCGTAGGAGATCAGCTCGATGTTCACGCCGGTGAAGGCGGCCGCCGCCGCCGCGTCGGCGAGCAGCACGCGGTCGAACCCGTCGCCCCCGTTGACGATGTCCTGGCCCTCGCTGGCGTCGATCACGTCGTCCCCGGCGCCGCCGCTCAGGGTGTCGTTGCCGGCGCCGCCGATCAGGATGTCGTTGCCGTCGCGGCCGAGGAGGATGTCGGCGCCGTCGCCGCCCACCAGGATGTCGTCGCCGGCCCCGCCGTCCAGCAGGTCGAAGCCGTCGCCGCCGGACAGCATGTTGTTCCCGGCGTCGCCGGTGAGGCTGTCGTCATGGTCGCTGCCGATCAGGTTCTCGATGTTGCTCAGCACGTCGCCCTCGGCGTAGCCGCCCGAGGCGGTCCCGGCGCCGAGATTCACCTGCACGCCGTCGTCCGAGCCCGAATAGTCGACGGTGTCGCTGCCGGCGCCGCCGTCCAGGACCTCGACCTCGTCGGTGGCGATGAAGGTGTCGGCGTCGGGATCGCCGAGCATGACGATCTGGCCGTCGATGCCGCTGGTGGGCACGTCGAAATCGGCGACGTTCAGCACCATCAGGCCGGTCGTGCCGCCGCCGGAGACGGTGGTGTTCTCGATCACCAGCGAGGCCAGGGTGGCCGGATTGGCGACATAGGCGCCGCCGTCGCCGTCATAGCCTCGCGCGGCCACCTTGATGCCCGTGCCCGGCCCCGTGCCGTCGAGGCCCGAGCCGGTGAAGGTCGAATTGCGGATGGTGATGCTGCCGTAGTCGCCGTACTTCAGGTTGACGTCGAAGCCGGCGTTGTACTGGTAGCCCGCGTCGGTCCCCGAGCCGTCCACGGTGCAGCCATCGAACACCACGTTCGACATCTTCTCCGTGTAGAGGCCCTTGATCGTGTTGCCGTTGAAGGTGGTGTTGGTGAAGGTGACGTCGCTCACCACGCTGCCGCTGGCGGCGTTCTTGTCGTCGTACCAGCCCTGGCCGTTGCCGTCGAAATGGCTGTTGCTGACGTTCAGGTGCGAGACCGAGGCGGTGCTGGCCACCTTGACCCCGACGGTGTTGCCGGTGGCGGTGACGTCATCCAGGTCGACCCAGCTGACGTTGGCCAGGTTGAGGCCGTAGAGGAAGCCCTGGAAGGTGAGGCCGGAGACGGTCACCGGGGCTCCGTCGGACCCGCTCGCGCCCGAGCCGATCGCCAGGCCGCTGCCCGAGCCGGAACCCTGCACGATCACCCCGTCCGCCCCCTCGAGGTGGACGAACTTGTTCAGGCTCAGCGACTCGCTGTACGTCCCGGCGAGGATCGAGACGGTGTCTCCCGCGCCGGCCGCGTCGATGGCGGCCTGGATGGTGGTGTAGGAACCGGGCGTGGCGCCGGTGGCGTCGACGATGAGCGTGGCCATGGGTGTCCCCCTCAGGACGGCGCCCGGGCTGCGGGCGCAGGTTGTCGTTCGCGCGGAGATGCTCCGCGTGTGGGTTTGCCCGCCGATGACGGCGGCTTCGCCGCGATGCGGCGTCGATGTTTGTTCGTGATCGACGCGGTCCCCCGACCGCGCCGTCAGTCCCCCGATGCTGCTCTGGGCGCTCACAAGCGCCGCATTAGGATTTCATTAAACTTTGAGTATAGCGACCTGTGAATAACCCGTCCGGGTGATACGCTGATGTTCCCCGAACGGGGGAATCTCCGCCGCGGGGTCGGCCGCAAGAGACGCGAGTTCCTTGAAATCCCGATGCTTCTTTCAGGTGTCCAGCGGCGCTGGGCGTCAGGCCTCGTCAGGTGGCCGCCTGTTCAATTTCGCGCCAAGGTGGTGCATGATGCTTCTGTTGGGCGACCAGAGCCCGGTCGGCAGGTCGGAATGGCGGGATACCAGCACGTCCTGATGACAGCTTTCGCCCAGGCGCCCCTGCGCCCGGACGGCTGGACCGCGGCCCTCGCCGAGCTGCGCACCCGGCTGAACTGCGTCGGCGCGGCCCTGGTGCGGATCGACGGCCGCTCCAACCGGCTCTGGCTGCTCGCCTGCGGCGCCCTGCCGGCGCTGCAGAACCGCTATCTCGAG
Organism: Pseudomonadota bacterium; assembly: GCA_023435545.1. Classification (GTDB taxonomy): domain Bacteria; phylum Pseudomonadota; class Alphaproteobacteria; order Rhizobiales; family Tepidamorphaceae; genus Tepidamorphus. The sequence continues at coordinate 4,303 of JAEYRQ010000435.1, forward strand.
CTCTGCGGCGAGGCCGCCGACGCCGACCCGCGGATGGCCTACGCCCGCGAGGCGCCCCGCGACGCGATCTGGAGCGAGCGCGACCTGCCCGACGGCGCGCGCGACCGCGCCGCGCCCCTGTATCG
>JAEYRQ010000446.1 GCA_023435545.1 Pseudomonadota bacterium
ATGCCGATGGTCGCCATGAAGGTGAGGTCGGCGATGCCGAGGATCACCACCGGAACCGTCGGGGGCATGGCGGCGAGCGCCAGATAGGCCATCTTGCCGGTGAAGTCGAACCGGTAGTCGGCATAGGCCGTGCAGAAGCCGATGAAGGTCGAGATCACCGCCGTGACCGAGGCGACGATCAGGGTGTTGCGGAAGCCCGAATGGACGGTCGAATCGGTCAGGACCGCCTCGTACCACATCAGGCTGAACCCGCCCCACGGCAGCGAGGGAAAGCGCACGTTGTTGAAGGAGAAGACGATCAGCGTCAGGATCGGCGCCATCAGGAACGCGATGACGATCCCGAGATAGACCGCGAGCAGGATGCCCGCCCATCGGCGTTCGCCGCTCATGCCGGCCTCCGCTTGCGGTACGCGACCAGCGTCATCACCAGCAGCACGGCGACCAGCGTCAGCACCATGACCACCGCGACGACCGCCGCCCTCGGCCAGTGGTTGCCGGACTTCACCTGGTCGGCGATCAGGATCGACAGCGTCGGGGGCTTGGAGCCGCCGAGGAACAGCGGGCTCACATAGTCGCCGAACGCCATCAGGAAGGCGAAGGTCGCCGCCATCAGAAGGCCGACCCGCGCCGAGGGCAGCACCACCTTGAACACCGTCGTCAACGGCCCGCAGCCGAGATTCGCCGCCGCCTCGATCAGCCTGCGGTCCATCGCCGACAGCGCCAGAAGCTGGATGACGATGACGATCGGCAGGCAGAGCGTGATGAAGCCGACGACCGTGCCGAAGGAATTGCCGAGCATGGTGATCGGCCCGATGCCGAGCGGCCGGAGCGCGTAGTTGATGATCCCCTGCTCGGCCAGAATGATCTGCAGCGAGTAGATCCTGACCAGGTAGCTGGTGAAGAACGGCGTGATCAGCGCGATCATCGCGATCCGCTTCGTCATCGCCGAGGCGCGGAACGCCAGGTAGAAGGAGGCCGGGAACGCAATCGCCGAGACCAGCACGGCGGTGACGGTCGCCAGCAGGAAGGTGTGGGCGAAAGCGTCGTAGAAGAACCCGGACGCGAAGATCCGCCGCCAGTTATCGAGGATGAAGTCCTGGGTCAGCCGGAAGCTCTGCACCCGCCAGAACGTCATCCAGACCAGAAACCCGAGCGGTGCCACGAAGAACGCCAACTGCCAGACGAGCGCCGGCGACACCCAGAACGCCGCGAAGCGGTCGATCCGGGGCAGGCGCCGGCGCTGTTGGTGCGGTGTGGTCATTTGACGGTGCAGAGTTTCAGGTTCGGGAGGACAGGCCGGATGCGAGGCCGGTAACCGGAACGCATCTCCAGCCCTTGCACAAGGCGCGTCATCCCCGACAGCCGCCGCAATGCCGACATCGGAAACATCCGATGCCGGTGGCCGATCCGGGAACGGAACGCATCCGCGGGCGCGGTGTCCCGATCCCGGCTCTCGACTTCGTCTTGGCCGGGATGACGGAGCGCACGTCAGGGGAACCCTGCACTCCCTGCCCCGCGCCTTACAGCGACTTGAACTCGGTCCACACCTCGTTCCAGTCCTCGATCTCCTGGTTCACCGGCGTCTGGCGGATGTGAATCTTGCCGTCGGCGTATTCGTCCATGACGTTGCGCTCGGTGAAGGTCATGCGCAGGCGCTTGGCCTCGTCGGGGGCCTCGGCGTTGAGCAGTTCCCACCCCTTCTTCGACGGGATCGAGGCGTTGTAGGCCGGCATCAGTGCCGAGCGCATCTGCCCTTCGGGCGAAGCCATGTACTGGATGAAGGCCTTGGCGAGATCCTTCTTGTCGGAGCCGGCCATCACCGACATCGACTCCGTCCACTGGATGCCGCCCTCGTCGGGAACCGTCGCGTCGACCGGGACGCCGTCCTTGGCGAGCAGCAGCGTGATCCAGTCGCCAACGCCGGGGATCACCTTTGCGGCACCCGAGGTCAGCGAGGAGAAAGTGTCGGCCATCGAGTAGAAGGCCGCCGCCTGCGGCTTCAGCGAGAAGGTGGTCTCCTTCAGCTTCTCGAAGGCGGCATCGTCGATTTCGAAGGGCTTGGGGTTGCCGTTGTAGCAGGACAGGCAGCCCATCGAGGGGAGGTACCAGTCGAAGAAGCCGACGCCGCCCTTCACCTTCTCGTCCCACATGATGGCGTAGGACTTCACGTCCTCGGGCGTCAGCGCATCGGTCCGGTAGGCAAGGCCCAGATAGCCGAAGCGGATGATCAGCGAGAACAGCTTGTCGTTCAGCCAGTGGCCCGGAAACTTCTGGAACTCGGGATAGAGGTCGTCCATCGGATAGTCGGCCGGATTCATCTCCTCGATGAAGCCCGACTGGTCGAGCATGGTCACATACTCGGCGTCCGACAGCACCACGTCGAAGGTGCCGGGAGGCGACTGGTTGACCAGCGCCAGCATGTTCTCGCCGCCGACATACTCCTTGGCGACGACCTTCACCCCGTACTTCTCCTCGAACGGGCCGACCACGGCGATGTCGGCGTGACCGGGCCAGCACAGCAGATTGAGGGTGTCCTGCGAGCGGGCCGGCAGCGCACCGAGGCCGCTCGTCGCGGCGGTGACGCCGAGCGCGCCTGCGCCCTTGAGGAACGAGCGGCGGCCGATGCCGCGCGACAGGAACGGAAACAGATCGACAGGCTTGTGCATTGCGGTTCCCCTTGTTGTCCGGAAGGCATTGACGTGGCGGGCCGGCCGGTCGTTGCGGCCGCCCGCTTCGGATCGAGAAGTCAGCTCTGGAAGGTGTCGAAGCCCGGTGAACTCGCCCATTCCTGCAGGACGGGCAGTGCCTCCTCCCGCAGCAGCGGTACGGACGGCAGCGCCCGCTCGCCGATGTCGTGGCGAACGAGCTCGCGCAGCGGCTTGAGCTCGAAGCCGAGCGCCTCGGCATCCGACAGCCGGTTGGCGTAGTACATCTTCGAGATGCGGGCCCAGAACATCGCCGACACGCATAGTTCGCACGGCTCGCAGGTTGTGTAGAGCTCGCAGCCCTCGAGCTTCCAGTTGCCGAGGTTGCGGCAGGCGTCGCGGATCGCCTCGACCTCGCCATGCGAGGTCGGGTCGCAGGCGCTGACCACGCGGTTGACGCCCTCGCCGACGATCTTTCCGTCCTTGACGATGACGGCGGCGAACGGCGCGGCGCCGCCCTTCAGCATCTCGCCGCGGCTGATCTCGATCGCGCGGCGCATGAAAGTCTCGGGTGCTGCGTCGCTCATCCCCTGCCCTCTCTCTTGCACGGAGGTCTGTTGAACGGGATTGAAGCGAAGAGCGTGCCAAGCGGCGAAAAGCCCACGGCGGCCTAGGCGTTCGCGCGCGAAAGCCCGGGCCTGACCGCCAGGCCGAAGACAGCCACTGCCCAAATACTCGCCAGCAATGACGCGCAGCCTATAAATTGGGCACCGCGGCGCCTGCGTCCCGTCAGCAGTCGGTGATCCCTCCGTCCGATGTCGGACGCTGCCGTCGTTTCCCGACTATGCACCCGGCTCGCCGCGCGTGTCGTCCGGGCTCCTGCGCATGCCGGCCACCAGCGCCTCGCGCAGCCGGCGGTGCACGGCCTCGGCGCTCTCGGGCGTCCATTTGCGGAAGCCCTCGCCGGTCTTCATGCCGAGCCGGCCGGCCTCCACCTGCTCGACCAGGTAGGGATGCGGCCGGTCGGTGCGATCGAGATCGGGCATCAGCGTCTCGTGGATGTTGCGGGTGAGGTCGAGCCCGACGAGATCGGACTGCTCCATTGGCCCCAGCACGCCGAGCCGGCTGCCGAAGCCGTACTTGACGACATCGTCGAGCGTCTCGGCATCGCAGACCCCGGCGGCGACCAGCGCGATCGCCTCGCGCTTCAGCGCGTGCTGCAGGCGATTGCCGATGAAGCCGGGGATGTCCCGGCGCACATGCACCGGATGCCGCCCGGCCGCCTTCAGCAGCGAGATCACCGCCTCGACGGCGGGAAGCGTATCGGGCCCGGACTGGACCACCTCCACCAGCGGCACCAGGTGCGGCGGATTCCAGAAGTGCGTGCCCACCACCCGCGACCGGTCCCTTACCTTCGCGGCGATCGTACCGGTCGGGATGGCGGAGGAATTGGAGCACAGGATGCAGCCGGCGGGCGCCAGGTTCTCGAGTTGCGCAAACAGATCCTGCTTGAGGTCGACGATCTCGGGAACCGCTTCGAACACGAAATCGGCGCCGGCGACCGCCTGGGCAAGGTCCTGGCCGTAGTCGATCCGGTCGACGACCGACGGATCGTCGCCCAGCAGGTCGGCGATCGCGGCGAGGCGATCGGGCAGCGAAGCCAGCATCTCCGCCGAGCTGTCGTAGAGCTTCACGCGGTGCCCCGCCCGGGCGAACAGATAGGCGATGCCGTGGCCCATGAGGCCGGCACCGACGACGGCAATGTCACGTTTCATGCCCATTCTCTCACTCGCCGATCAGCCGCCATCTCTCTGGTCATGCAGCCGAAGACATGGCCATACACCCTGCATCGGACGCCGTCAGCCGCCGCGGGTATCCGGACCCCCTGGCTGCCGCGCGCAGGGTCCGAATGCTGCCACCATTGTTTGCAGGATGGTCGGTCAGCCGCCGCGACGCGCGAACGACGTGTCGCTCCTCGGCTTGCGCCCCCATCCGGATCGGCTAATTTGCGGCCGCGACTGCACGACAGCACGAGATCCACCGAATAGCCCATGCCGGTCACGAGGAACACGTCCGTTACGCCGGTCGGCGAAGGTTTCAGCCCCCCCACCACGCCCGAGGAGGTGCAGGCCTTCGCCATCCAGGCGCGCAAGGCCAGCGAGCTTCTCAAGGCGCTGTCCCATGAGACGCGCTTGCTCATCCTGTGCCTGCTGGCCGACGGAGAGCGGTCCGTTTCCGATCTGGAACGCATGCTGACGCTGCCGCAGGCGGCCGTCTCCCAGCAGCTCGCGCGTCTGCGCTCGGACAATCTCGTCACCACCCGCCGCGACGGCCGGATGATCTACTACCGGATCGCGGATGCCGAGGTTTCGTCGATCATCTCCACGCTGCACGACCTGTTCTGCGCGCCGGTGCTCGACAGAAGCTGACATGGGCAGCATGCCAACCGGCCCCATGGGTTGCGCAGCCGCCGCGTCCATTTAGAGTTCCACCCGCCCCGCCGCATCCCATGGAGACAGAGATGGCCTCCACCGGCCCGGACCAGCACGGTCTGCGCTCGCGCATAACCACCGACGGCCTCGACAGGGCGCCGCACCGCGCCTTCATGCGCGGCATGGGGCTCTCCGACGAGGACATGGCAAAGCCCTTCATCGGGATCGTCTCGACCTTCGGCGAGACGACGCCCTGTGTCGGCAACCTCGATATCCAGGCGGCCGACGCCCATGCCGGCGTGTCGGAGGCCGGCGGCACGCCGCGCTCGTTCACGACGATCTCGGTTTCCGACGGCATCAGCATGAACCACCAGGGCATGAAATGCTCGCTGATGTCGCGCGAGCTGATCGCCGACTCGGTCGAACTGGTCATGCGCGGCCATGCCTATGACGGCCTCGTCGCCTTCGGCGGCTGCGACAAGAACCTCCCCGCCATGATGATGGCGATGGTCCGCCTCAACGTGCCATCGGTCTTTGTCTATGGCGGTGCGGCGCTGGTCGGTTCGGTCGACGGCAGGGACGTCTCGATCCTCACCGCCTACGAAGCCGCCGGAAGCGCCATGACCGGCACGATCGGCCGGGCCGAGGTCGACCGGCTGGAGCGCGCCGCCCTGCCGACAGTGGGTGCCTGCCCCGGCCAGTTCACCGCCAACACCATGGCGATGGTCTCCGAGGTTCTCGGCCTCGCCCCAATGGGCACCGCCATGTTGCCGGCCGTCGATGCCGCCCGCCGCGCGCTGAACCGCCGCGCCGGCCGGCTGGTGATGGAGATCCTCGCCAACGGCGGCCCGCTGCCACGCGACATGATCACCCGGGCAAGTCTGGAGAACGCCTGCGCCATCGTGGCTGCAACCGGCGGCTCGACCAATGCGGCGATGCACATCCCGGCGATCGCCAACGAGGCCGGCATCCGCTTCACCCTTGCCGATGCCGCGGCGGTGTTCGAGCGCACCCCGCTAATCGGCAACCTGCAGCCCGGCGGGCGCTACTACGCCCAGCACGTTCACGCGGTCGGCGGGGTCGCCGTCATCGTCAGGGAGCTGATCCGGGCCGGCGTCATGGATGGATCGACGATGACCGTGACCGGCCGCACGCTGGCGGAGGAGGTGGCCGGCGCCCCCGCCCCCGACGGCGAGGTGATCCGCTCGGTCGACGATCCCGTTTCTCCCGATGGCGGCGTGGTGGTGCTTAGGGGCAACCTCGCCCCGGACGGGGCGCTGATCAAGGTCGCCGGGCTGAAGTCGCTGGTCCATGAGGGTCCCGCCCGCGTCTTCGAGAGCGAGGAGGACTGCATGGCCGTCATCCGCCGGCGAGCCTACGCCGAGGGCGACGTGATCATCATCCGCAACGAGGGGCCGAAGGGCGGTCCGGGAATGCGCGAGATGCTAGGCCCCACCGCCGTCATCTACGGCCAGGGCATGGGCGAGAAGGTGGCGCTGATCACCGACGGCCGCTTCTCCGGCGCCACGCGCGGCATGTGCATCGGCTATGTCAGCCCCGAGGCCGCGGCAGGCGGCGTGCTGGCGCTGGTCGAGGACGGCGACCGCATACGCGTCGATGCGCAGTCGCGTCGCATCGACCTGCTGCTGGACGAGACCGAGATCTCCCGGCGGCGCGCGGCCTGGAGCCCGCATCCGCGCAAGGTCAGGCTCTCCGGCGCCCTGCAGAAATATGCCGCGCAGGTGGGTTCGGCGCATCTGGGCGCGGTCACCCATGACGGCGCGGCGGAATGGCCGGTCGAGGAGCCTGAGGCATGAGCGCGCGGATCGCATTCCTCGGACTGGGGCTGATGGGCGCCCCGATGGCTCATCGGCTTGCCGAAGCGGGGACAGACCTGATCGTCTGGAACCGCAGCCGCGAGAAGACGATCCCCTTCCGCGGGACCGCCGGGATTGCCGAAACGCCGATGGCGGCCGCCCGGGGCGCGGATGCGGTGTTCCTCTGCCTCACCGATGCGGAGGCGGTGGAGACCGTGGTGCTGGGACCGGGAGGACTCGCCGAGGCCGGGCGCCTGAACCGGATCGTCGACTTCTCGTCCATTCCCCCGGACAGGACCCGGACGATAGCCCCCCGCATCGCCGAGGCAACAGGGGCGGGCTGGGTGGACGCCCCGGTCTCCGGCGGCGTGCCCGGTGCCGAACAGGGAACCCTGGCGATCATGGCCGGCGGAACCGAGGAAGATATTGCCGCCGTCCGCCCTCTGGTCGCGCCGCTGTGCGCACGCTTCACCCATATGGGCCCAGTCGGCGCCGGCCAGGTGACCAAGCTCGCCAACCAGATCATCGCCGGTTGCACCATTGCCATCGTCGCCGAGGCGATCGCCTTTGCCGAGGCTGCCGGGATCGACGCCACGCGCCTGCCGGAAGCGCTCGCCGGCGGCTTCGCGGATTCGACTCCCTTCCGCTTGTTCGCGCCACGCATGGCGGCCCGCGACTACTCGAACCCGATCGGATCGTCCCGCCTGATGCTGAAGGACCTCGACGCCGTGCACGAGGCCGGCCGCAAGGTCGATGCCGTGCTTCCGATGTCCTCGGTCGCAGCCGAACTGTATCGATCGACGGCGCGGCTGGGGCTGGCCGACGAGAACATCGCCGCGCTAGTTGAGGTACTGGCCGGAAAGGGACACAAACCGGACTGAAACATACCGGTCTCGCTACCGAAATCTCTTCGGCCTAAGATGCGATGCGTTGTCCGGCTGTTCGACGCCGGTTTGGCCGACCGCCGCGACACCGCAGCCCAATGCAAGAGGTAATGTGACATGCGAAGTCCCATCGGCACACTGCTGGTTGCCGCGGGGCTGTTGGCGGGATTCTGGGCGTCAGCAGCCGCTGCGACGGTTGGCACGATCGTCCGGGTCCAGGGCCAGGTGGAGATCGTCCTTGAAGGGGCGGCAACACCCGCACTCGTGGGTCAGGCCGTCGACAGCGCGGCGAACATCCGCTCCGGCGCCGACGGAAAGGTGCTGGTCGAACTCCTCGACGGATCTACGGTCGCTCTCGCTGCCGACACCGTGGTGTCGATGGCGGAGCTGGAGCCGGATACGCCGGGCGGCATTCTCTCCGGGATCCTCGACCTGGTGTCCGGCGCCGTGCGGGTGATCGCCGCCCCCAGCGCCGAGAGCCGGCGTCTGGAGGTAAGGACGGGCATGGGTGTCGCCGCCGTGCGCTCGACGGAGTTCTTCGTCGAGACGTCGCCGGAGGGAATGGCCGTGTTCGTCTGGCGGGGCCGAGTCGAGGTCTCGCCGGCCACGGCCGGGATCTCGGTTGAGCTTGGCGAGGGCGAGGGCATCGACATCAAGCCGGCGCCCGGTGATCCGTCAGTGCTGATCATGCCGGACGAGCCGGTGAAGTGGGGAGCCGCCCGCATCGCTTCGGCCGAGGAGCGCACGCGGGTCGAATGATGGCTCCGACTTGACCGCGATCCGGACCGGCCTCGTTTCGGCCCTGCTCGCTGCGGCTGCAGCGGTTGCGGCGGTGCTGGCGACGGTTCCGGCCAATGCACCGCTGGCGCTTCTCGAGGAGGCCACACTCGATTTTCAGTTCCGCCTGCGCGGACCGCTGGCACCGGCCGGGCCGATCGTGCTGATCGACATAGACGACGAGGCCGTGGAGACGATGGGCGGCTTCCCGCTCGACCGGTCCGCGCTCGCAGCCATCGTCCGCGCCGCCTCGGCCGCGGGAGCGCGCCTGATCGTCCCCGACGTCCTGCTGCCCGCCTCGCGCGTCGCCCGTCCCGAGGCCGACGACGCGCTTTCCGGCGCGATTCGCGAGGCCGGCAACGTCCTGCTGCCGTTCGCCTTCCTCTACCAGGAGGGTGCGACGCCGCCACCGGAGCTTCCCCAGCCCATCGTTGCTTCCGCGATCGCGGTGGTCCGGCAGGGGCAAGGCGGACGCTCGGGCGCGCCGCATCCCTCAGGCGTGGTCCTGCCAGATGAACCCTTCCTGGACGCGGCCGGATACGGGCATGTCAACGTGGTACGTTCGGAGACCGGAGGCGTGCGCTATGCCGACGTCGCCATACGGTTCGGCGACCAGTACTTCCCCTTTCTTTCCGCCGTTGTCGCAGCCCAATCCCTCGGCGCCGGACGCTCCGACGTGGTACTGACGGCCGGCGAATTCCTCATCATCGGCGACAGGCGGCTCTCCCTCGACCACTTCGACCGCCTCATCGTCAATCACTACGGCCCATCGGATACGTTTCCCCGCATAGCGGCGAAGGATCTGCTGGAAGGACTCGGCGGTGAGGACCTCCTGCGCGATCGCATCGCCTATATCAGCGTCTCGGCGGCCGGCGTTGGCGACCAGTTCCGCAGCCCTTTCGCCGTCGCGCTGCCCGGCACCAACCTGCTCGCCACCGTCACCGATAACATCCTGAGCGGCCGCGTGCTGCACCAGCCGGCCTGGTCGGTGCCCACGGCATTGGCGGCGGCCTTCCTTATCGCCTGGCTATCGGCCTGGCCCGTATTGACGAACCGACTTCTCATCGGTCTGGGTATCGCGGTCGCCGGATTGGCCGGCTGGGTGGCGACCTCGCAGGTGCAGTTCGCCGACAACAGCGCCCTGCTGTCGATCGCGATCCCATTGCTGGCCGTCGTCCCGACTTTGGCGCTTGCCACTGCCTGGTCCGTGGTTTCGACGGGCCGCCGGCGCAGGCAGGAACTCTCCAGCGTTCGCGAGACCGCAGCGTTCGCGCCGGCACTGAGCGCGCTTGCCGCCGAACTCGAACGGATCGACGGACCGAAGACGGTCATCTGCACCGTCGTCTTCGCCGACCTGAAGGGCTTCACCCACGCCAGCCAGTCCGCCGCTCCCCAGGAGGTGCACGCGCTGATGGGCCGGACGATCGCGACCCTTGCCGAAGCCGCCGAGCGTCACGGCGGCATCCTCGTCAAATCGCTCGGCGACGGCGGCCTCCTCCTGTTCGGCGCGCAGACCGCAGACGTATCCGCCCCGGCAAAGGCACTCGATTTCGTACGGGAGACAGCGTCGGCCACGCGAGCGCAGGACGCCGCCGGCGAGACGCTCGACATTCGCATCGGCGCCCATTGCGGCCCGGTCTCCTTTGGTTTGGTTGACGCCGGCTCGCGGCGCGAAGTCGACGTCGCCGGCGATACCGTCAACGTCGCCAGCCGGCTGCAGGCGCTGACCCGCAAGCACGATACGGCAGCGATCGTCTCCGACCAGCTTGTTGAGGCGGGGATCGCCGCTGGCGGCGAGCGCGCCCGGGAGGGGTTTCGCAAGGCCCCCCGCACCAGGCTGCGCGGCCGCGACCGCTCGATCGGGATCTGGCTGTGGCAGAACGGGGTCACCGGCTCCGACAGGCCCTGACCTGCCGGGCGTGGCTTCGGCCGCCGCCGCCCGATAGCCGCCAGCGCGACATCGACCCAGACTGCTCGGCATCCTCCCACCGGTCCCGGACCGGCCAGGCCGAAACCTCCTTGTTCGCGAAAGTTACTCAATGTTCACAGAAACGACTGGACAGTATGCCCCGTGACTGCCTATAAAGTTGACAACGGTCCGCCGTTCACCGCCTTCGGGTGGCTGGATGCGAGATGGAACCGACGAGGGGTAGGAATGTCACGCTGGGCGAACGCCGTTCCCGATCGCGAGCAGCAGCTCGAGATAAAGCGCAAGGCGATCATTCGCGAGGCCGCCAAGGTCTTCAATCGCCGCGGCAGTCACGGCACCACGCTCGATGACGTTGCCGAGCGGTTGGGCGTCACCAAGACCGCCCTTTACCGCTACGTCCGCAACAAGAACGATCTGCTCTACGCCTGCCATGAGGAGGCGATGGAGATCGCCCGCGAGTGCATGGACCGCGGCGAGGCTGAGGGCCGGACTGGGCTGGAGAAGATCCAGATCGGCATGAAGGGCTATCTGCGAGAGATGATCGGCGCGATGGGCGTGCCGGTGCTGATCCTCGAGGAGAACGCGCTCACCGGCGAGGACGCCAAGCAGATCATCGCGCTGCGCGATGCTTTCGAGAAGCGCATGCGCCGGCTCGTCGAGGAAGGCATCCGCGACGGCAGCATCCTGCCGGTCAATCCGAAGCTCGCGATGTTCATGCTGCTCGGCGCCGTTCACTGGGTCACCAAGTGGTACCATCCCGACGGCCCCTGGACCGCCGACGACGTGGCCGACGCCCTCATCGAAATGGCGACGCGCGGCCTTGCCGCCGAGCCCGCCGCCGCCCTCAGCGGCGCAGTTCACAACACCACGGTGCCGTTCGAGCACCCGAAAGAAGCATAACCGGAGGACGTTCATGGACTTCGATCTGACCCCGGACCAGAAGGCGCTGCAGGCCAATGTGCGCGACTTCGCCCAGAGCGAGATCGCGCCGAGGGCCGAGCAACTCGACCGGGACGGCGTGTTTCCGACCGACCTGTTCCAGCGCCTCGGCGAACTGGGGGTGATGTCGATCCCGTTCCCCGAGGAACTGGGCGGCATGGGTCTCGGCGTCTTCGATGCCGTGCTCGCCATCGAGGAGATCGCCCGCGCCGACCAGTCGCTCGCCGTCTCCGCGATGGTGTCGATGGCCACGGGGCTGACGGTCGCCCGCTTCGGCACCGAGGCACAGAAGCGCCAGTGGCTGCCCGATATCGTCTCGGGGAGGAAGATCTGCTCGATCGCCGGCACCGAGCCGGACGCGGGAAGCTGGACCGCCGGCTTCAAGACCCGCGCCACCGAGGTCGCCGACGGCAGGTGGACGATCTCCGGCGAGAAGGCCTACATCACCAATCCCGGCACCGACATCTCGTCCTTCACCATCGTACTCTGCGTCTCGAGCCCGAAGGAGGAGGAGCGCAAGCAGTACACGCTGTTCCTGATTCCCAACGACGCGCCCGGCTACACGCGCGGCGAGAAGTACCGGAAGATGGGCTGGAAGTCCTCCGACACCCGCCCACTGTTCCTCGACAATGTGCGCCTCACTGACGAGGACATCGTCGGCCAGAAGCATGGCGGGCGATGGGTGCTGCACAAGGGCTACCAGGCCGCGAGGCTGTTCCTGTCGGCCTGCTCGCTCGGCCTCGCCCAGGCCAGCCTCGACCACTCGATTGCATATGCAAAGGAACGCCAGGCCTTCGGTGGCAGCATCGGCAGGCTGCAGCTCGTCCAGGAGATGATCGCCAAGATGGCGCTGAAGACCGACAGCGCCCGGCTCGTCACCTACCGCGCCGCCTGGGAGGTGGATCAGGGCCGCGAGAACCTGATGGCGCTGTCGATGGCAAAGCTCCATGCCACCGAGACCGGCTCCGAGGTGGCCAACATGGCGATCCAGGTGCACGGCGGCTGGGGCTTCATGGATGACTGCCCGGTTTCGAGATATCTGCGCGACAACCGCATCTGCACGATCGGCGACGGCAGTTCGCAGATCCAGACGCTGCTGATCGCGCGCGAATGCGGACTGGACGTGGCGTTCCAGTAGCCGGCCGAAACAACGAAACGATTGGACGGCGCGCCATTGCAGCGCGCCGCACGGGGGGAAGTGCGCCCATGCGAACAGGCAGCGAGCCTGCGGCGGCGGTCTTGGAGGCGGATGCGCTCTGCCTGCGCTTCGGCGCGGTGGAGGCGCTGAAATCCGTCTCACTCTCCGTCGCCCCGCGCCAAATCCACGCGGTGATCGGCCCCAACGGGGCCGGCAAGTCGAGCCTGCTCAACTGCCTGTCGGGCTTCTACCGCCCGCAGTCCGGCGCGGTGCGCTACTGCGGTGACGACATTTCCTCCCTCGTCCCGCACAAGCGCGCCGCGCTGGGCATCTCGCGCACCTTCCAGGGCATCCAGACCTATCCCTCGATGACGGCCAGGGAGAACATCCTCACCGGCTACGACGTGCGGATGAGGACCGGGCTGTTCTCCGCCCTCCTCTACTGGGGCCGGGTCCGCGCCGAGGAGGAGGCCTTCGCGGCCAAGGCCGAGCACATCATCGAGTTCCTGGAACTTGAGGAGCAGCGCCACGCCCTCGTCGGCGACATGTCCTACGGCATGCGCAAGCGCGTCGACCTCGGCCGGGCGCTGGCGCTCGATCCGAAGATCCTGATCATGGACGAGCCGATGGCCGGCATGAGCGCCGAGGAGAAGGGCGACCTCGCCCGCTTCATCCTCGACATCCGCGACGGCCTCGACATCCCGGTGGTCCTCGTCGAACACGACATGGAAGTCGTGATGGACATCTCCGACCGGATCACCGTGATCGACTTCGGCCAGGTGATCGCCTGCGGCACGCCGGCCGAGATCCGCGCGAACGAGCGCGTCATCGCCGCCTATCTCGGCGGAGGCCCGGCATGAGCATGCATGTCATCTATGCCGAGCCCGTCGCCGCCACCCGCCAGTCGAACGGCCGCACCCTGCCGCAGCTTCTCGCCGACAATGCCCGCGACTTCCCCGGCCAGGCGGCGGTCAAGTCGAAGCGCGCCGGCATCTGGCGCTCGAAGACCTGGGGCGAGATCCACGACGAGGCGCGCCTCGTCGCGCGCGGCCTTTCCGCCTGCGGCCTGAAGCGTGGCGAGGTGCTGGCCTTCATCTCCGAGAACATCGAGGAGCAGTTCGTCTACGAACTGGCCGCCCAGTCGATCGGTGCGATCACCGTCTCGGTCTACCCGGACGCGACCGTCGACGAGCTCGGCTACGTGCTCGCCCATTCGCGCGCGGCGATGGTGCTCGGCGAGGACCAGGAACAGATCGACAAGATCCTCGACTGCCTGCCTTCGACACCGGCGATCCGCCGCATCGTCTTCGTCGACGGGCGCGGGCTGTGGGACTATGCCGAGCCGCGTCTGATCTCGGACCGGGACCTGCGCAAGGCGGCGGCCGAGCACGAATCCGACGCCTGGGTCGAGGCCGAGATCGCCCGCGGCCGCCAGGACGACGTCGCCGTCTACTGCTATACCTCGGGCACCACCGGCCGGCCCAAGGCGGCGATGCTGTCGCACGCCTTCGTGCTCGACAACGCCTACCGGCTGATGGGCGCGCTCGATGTCCGTCCAGGCGGCAACTACCTATCCTACATCTCGCCGGCCTGGGCTGCCGAGCAGTTCTTCGGCATCGCCCTGCCGCTGCTCGCGCCGATGGTCGTGCACTTTGCCGAGAAGCCGGAGACGATCCAGCACGACCTGCGCGAGATCGGCCCGCAGTTCCTGATGTTCACCCCGCGCCAGTGGGAGATGCAGGCCTCCGACGTCGAGGCGCGCATGATGGACGCCGGGCCGCTGCGTCGCCGCCTCTATCACTGGGGGCTGAGGCAGGGCCTCGCCCGCATGCGCGGCGACGGCGGCGCGCTCGACCGGTTCATCGTCTGGCCGCTAGCGGATCAGCTGGTGCTCAAGGGCATCCGCGACCTCCTCGGCCTCACTCGCGCCCGTGCCGTGCTGTCGGGCGGGTCGGGCCTGTCGGCGGAGCTGTTCGAGCGGTTCCGCGCCTTCGGCGTGCCGCTCGGCAATCTCTACGGCTCTTCGGAACTCGGCCTGATCTCCACCCACCGACCCGGCAGCAACAATCCCGGCACGATGGGCTCGTTCATGCCCTCCGACCCGACCATTACGGGTCCGATGGAGGGATGGGTCGACGACAGAGGCCAGCTCCGCCTCAAGGTTCTCGCCTTCTCCGGCTATCTCGACGATGCGGATTCGACCCGGGGCATGGGGCTCGCCGAGGACGGCTACGAGACCGGCGACGCGGTCAGGGTCGACGAGAATGGCGAACTGATCTTCCTCGACCGGCTGAAGGACCTGCGCAGGCTCAA
>JAEYRQ010000450.1 GCA_023435545.1 Pseudomonadota bacterium
GCTCGGGGCCGGCTCCTGGCGCTTCGAGGGCGATGCGCTTGCCGCCTTGCGCGACAAGATCGCGGCCGGCCGCCGGACTCTGGCAGAGGTCTACGGGCCGCCGATGCGCGGCATCGTTACGGGTCTCAACAAGGCCTTCGTCATCGACCGCGAGACGCGCGACCGGCTGGTGGCCGCCGACCCGAAGTCGGTGGACCTGCTGAAGCCGTTCCTGCGCGGCGAGAACGTCAAGCGCTGGCGCGTGGAGAGCGAAGACCTCTACCTGATCAACACGCCGAAGGGCCTGATCGACATCGAGGACTACCCCGCGATCCGCGACTGGCTGCTGCCGTTCCGGCCGGAGCTGGAGAAACGGGCGACGAAGCAGGAATGGTGGGAATTGCAGCAGGCGCAGCTGGCGTATCAGCCTGCGATGGAATCCCCAAAGATCGTATATCCTGAGTTCTCGCAAGGGCCCAAATTTGTCCTTGATAAGGTTGGCTATCATCTTTCAAATAAATGCTTCTTTGTCTTGGGGCAGTCGGATCTAGCTGCTCTACTCAATAGCAAATTGTCGTGGTTCTGGCTCTTCGGCGAGGCATCTCCGTTACGCGGTGGACAATGGCGCCTTGAACTGCGTGAGCAATACGTTTCCCGAATTCCTGTTCCCAACATTAGTGAGAGCGTTCGATTGCGCCTCCTGACCTCCGGTGAAGGAGCCTATGACTCCGGCACCCAGCGCTTTGACATTCAAGCCGCCGTGCGCCGCCGCATCCTCGATCTGGCTCCGCCCGAACGACGGGCGCTGAGCGGCAGGCTCGCGGATTGGTGGGAACTCGACTTCCCTGGCTTCCTCGCGGAGGTGAGGAGGGCCTTCCGCACGGACATACCACTCAAGCAGCGCGGGGACTGGGAGAGCTATCTCGCCGAGAATGCCGCCATGGTGCGGCGCCTCGGCGACGAGATCGCGGCCGCCGAGCGCGAGATCGACGCGATCGTCTACCGGTTGTTCGATCTGACCGGTGAGGAAATTGCGTTGCTGGAGGCATCGCTTGAGGGGCAGTACTGACCCCCTCACAAATACCACTCGAACTCCCGTGCGAATGCCTCCCCCATGAACGCCTCGAACTCGGCGCGTTTCACCGTCGCATAGACCTTCGGGTAGTCCGCCCCGAGATAGCCCGGCAGGATCTCGGCCGCCTCGAGCCGCGCCAGCGCGTCCCACATGGTGAAGGGGAGGGCGTCGTCCATGGCGCTGCCGGCATTGCCGGTGTGGCGGGCGCCGGGGTCGAGGTGGTGGGTGAGGCCAACGTGGACGCCGGCGAGCACCGTCGCCATGACCAGATAGGGATTGGCCTCGGCGCCGGCGGTGCGGTGCTCGATGCGGCGGGCTTTACCGGGCGAAGCCGGCACGCGGAAGGCGACGGAGCGGTTGTTGTCGCCCCAGTCGGAGGTGACGGGGACGAACTGGTCGGCGGCGAAGCGGCGGAAGGCGTTGATGTTGGGGGCGAAGATCGCCATTGCCTCGGCCATGGTCGCCTTGAGGCCGCCGACCGCGTGGGCGAGGCGCTGCTCCGCCCCGGCGACGGCCGGATCGAAGACGTTGTTGCCGTCGCGGTCCATCAGACTCAGATGGATGTGCAGGCCGGAGCCGGACTGGTCGGCATAGGGCTTCGACAGGAAGGTGGCATCCATGCCTTTAGCCCGCGCCACCTCCTGCACCAGCCGGCGCAGCAGCGCGCCGTGATCGGCGGCCTCCAGCGGGTCGGCGCGGTGCTCGAGGTTCACCTCGAACTGGCCGGCGCCGTATTCGCTGATCATGGTGGAGACCGGCAGGCGCTGTGCTCTTGCGGCGTGCTCGATGGCCGAGAGCACCGGCCCGAACTCGTCGAGCATGGCGAGCGACAGCACCTTGCCGGCGCTCGTGCGGGCGCCGGTGCGCGGGCTCAGTGGCGGTTGCGGACGGCCGTCGGCGTCGCGCTCGCGGTCGATCAGGTAGAACTCCAGCTCGACGGCCGCGACCGGGGTCAGGTCCAGCTCGGCGAAGCGGGCGGCGACGGACTTCAGGATCTGGCGCGGTTGGTACCAGAAGGGCTCACCGTCGCCCGCGCGACGCAGCTCGACAAGGCATTGCGCGCGCGGCTCTGGCGCCCAGGGAACCGGCACGAGGGTGCCGGGCACGGGAACCGCGATCGCGTCCGGGTCGCCGTCGGAGAAGCCGTGGCCCATCGGGTCGGCGGTGTTGCCGTTGACATCGACGAGTTGCATCGCCGCGCAGATCGGCGTGCCGCCGCGCCAGAAGCTCTCGAAGTGGCCGCGCGGCAGCCGCTTGCCCACCGCATTGCCGCACAGGTCGACCAGGCAGATGTCCAGATGGCGGGTGTCGGGGTGGTCGGCCAGGAACGCGGCCAGTTCGCCGTCCGGGCCAGGCTCTACGTCGCGCATACGCGGTCTCCGGTGAGGGTTGGCCAACCTAACCCTACGGTTCGAGGGGCGCCAAGGGGGGTGATCACGCGGATGTTACCGGATTTCGCCCGGTGATCGTGCCGGTGAAACAATCGAAACAGTAATGTTTGCGGCGCGCCGCTCGGCTGAAACCGCGACCCTCCATCTTGATAGGCGTCGGTCGCGGTGAAGCGCCGCGAGCGGGAGTGAAGACAGCGCCGGCGGTGCCGGTAGGCGACATCGGTTCCCCCACGCCGGTCCGCCAGATTTCCTCGGGGCCTGACCCCGCGGCCGGTCGCGCCGGCGCTGACCCGCCCCTGGACCCCGCGCCGCGCCCCGCCCGGGCGCCCGCCGC
>JAEYRQ010000508.1 GCA_023435545.1 Pseudomonadota bacterium
CGCGGGGCACCACCGGGATCGCGACAGCCTCGTCGCGGCCCGGCACCAGCAGCGTCTGCGCCACGGTGCGGCCCCAGGCGAGCACCATCGAGGCAAGCAGCAAGTGGCGCCGAAGCGGCGGGATTGCAGGCGGCAGGTCGAGGGCGCCGCCGCCGAGTGCGCCCTCGCCGAGCCCTCCTTCGCCAAGCAGGGCGAGGTCGACCTCGTCGACATCGCCGATCGGCCGGATGCGCGGCAGCAGCGTCGCGCCGCCGACCCGGTCGGCCAGCACCTCGGTGAGCGCCCGGCAGGCGCGCCGCGTCGGCAGCAGGACCAGATGGTCCTCGAGCGCGAACCGCTGTCCTTCAGGCCCAGCGGGCACCAGCGTCCCAGCGATCAGGGCATCGGCGAGTTCCGGCAGGAAGGCCGCCGAGGGCGGTATCGTCCACAGCCTTGGGCTCGCCGGGGCGCTCATCGGCTCACAAGACGCTGTTCTCGATCATCATCTCCGCCTCGGCGATGGCCGCAGGCGTGCCGACATGCATCCACAGGCCGTCGAGCCGCAGCCCATACAACCGGCCAGCCGCGATGGCGCGGTCGAACAGCAGGTTCAGGGAAAACCTGCCCGACGGCGCACCGTCGAAGAGGCGGGGGGAGAGGATGGCCGCGCCGGTATAGGCGAAAGGCGCAGTGGTGCGCTCGGGACGGCGGCTGAGCCGTCCTTCCGTATCGAGCAGGAAATCACCGGTGCCGCCATAACCAGTCGCCGTGACGGTTGGCGCGACGACCAGCAGGCCATCCATGCGGTCGTCGCTCCAGGCCTCGGCGAGGCGGCCGAGCAGCGGCCGCGCCCCCTCGATCCACAGCGAATCCGTATTTGCCAGGAAGAACGGACCAGGCCCGAGCAGCGGCAGAGCGCGGGCGATGCCGCCGCCGGTGTCGAGAAGCTCGCCGCGCTCGTCGGAGATGACGACCCGTGGCGCCTGCCGGCCTGACAGATGCGCCTCGATCTGATCGGCGAGATAGTGAACGTTGACAACCGCGTCGCGGACGCCGGCGGCGGCCAGGCGGTCCAGCACCTGGTCGATCAGGGGAGCGCCGGCGACCGGTACCAGCGGTTTCGGCAGCCGGTCCGTAATCGGCCGCATCCGCGTTCCCAGCCCGGCGGCCAGCACCATGGCTGTGACGGGTCCCGAGACCGGGCCCTCGCCCGGGGCCATGGCGGGCTTTTTGCTCCCGCCGCCGTTCATCGAAGTCATGTCATTTCCCTGCAAGCCGGTCGCCCCTGTCGGGGAGATGCGTCTCGTACCAGACCCGCAACGCGGCGAGAACCGGGTGCGCGAGGGCATGGTCGAGATAGCCGCGGATTCGGGGAATGTGCCGCAGATAACCACGCTTGCCGTCACGCTCGGCCAAACGTGCGAAGATGCCGAGAATCTTGGTGTTGCGCTGGGCGGCGAGGATCGCGAAGCGCTTGTCGAACCCTTCCGCATCGAAGGCAGGGTCGCTGATCTGCCGGTCGGCGACGTAGCGCGAGTAGAGTTCGCGCCACATCCGGTCGGATATGTCGACGCGGGCGTCGAAAACCAGCGAGGCAACGTCGTAGGCCGGCGGACCCATCACCGCATCCTGCATGTCGAGGATGCCAACCCGGGCTGTTCCGTCACGACCCGGAAGCCACATCAGGTTCGGCGAGTGGTAGTCGCGCAGCACCCAGACAGGCCCCGCGAAGGGATCGTCCAGCTCGAACAGCAGGTCGTCCCATATCCGCCGGAACCGGTCGACGGCCTCCTGAGGCAGCCGTGCGCCGGTTGCGAGCGGCGCATACCAGTCGAGCAGCAGCGAGACCTCGACCAGCATCGCCGCGTGATCGTAGGCGGGCAGACGGTAGGGCGGGGCTCCGGGCACTTCGAGCGTGTCCGGCAGCGTCATGTCGTGCAGGGCCGACAACAGGTCGATGGCGGCGGCGTAACGCTCCTCGATCGGCCGCCCGGCTGGATCGAGGACGCCCTCGCTGCCGAGGTCCTCGGTGACGAGCACGCCGGTATCGAGGTCCGCGCCCAGGATCTCTGGGGCCGAGAAGCCGCGCATCCGCAGCGCCGCGGCCATCGCCACGAATGGGGTCACCGATTCGGCCAGATGCGCGACCCGGCTGTAGGGGACCTCGCCGATGCCGGGATCGGGACGTGTCGGGGAGTCCATCAGGATGAGGCTGCGACCGCCGAGGGTTAGCCGCTCATAGCGCCGGCTGGAGGCATCGCCCTGCAGGAAGCTGCGCGACCAGTCCGCGAAGCCGAGCGCGCCGATCGCCTCCCGCACCTCGATAAGTCTCTCGAGCCGGACCGCCCAGTCGCCTTGGCCGCGAAGGTTGACGCCGCGCTCCTCCGGTGCTGCGGGATCGAGCCGCAGCGCGACCTCGAGGACGTCTCCCGCGAAGCGGCCGGGCGCCCGCTCCGGCCATTCGACGAGAAGGAGGCTGCCGGCGGCGATGTCGTCGATGCCGAGTTCGTCGATCTCCCGCGGATCGGTGATCCGGTAGAGATCGAGATGCACGACGGGCAGACGTGGCAGGTCGTAGCCCTGCATCAGCGTGAAGGTCGGGCTCGGCACCTCGAGGTCGGGAGCGCCCGCGACGGCCCGGATCAGCGCCCTGGCGAAGGTCGACTTGCCGGCCCCGAGATCGCCCGACAGAAGGACGACGTCGCCGGTGCGCGCGGACGCCGCGATCGCTTCAGCCAGGCGCTCGGTCTCGCTCTCGGAGTGCAGCCGCAATGCGGTGCTCCGGACGGCGTGGGGATCGTGCTGATGCACCGGGCGCACCTCGGCGGCTCTGCTAAACCGGAGTGCGGCCGAGCCCTTCCTCCGACGGCCGCGGCTCATTAGCCGGCGGCGTTCGGCGCGGCAGGGTATAGACCGTCGCGACGGCGGGTTCCATCGCCTTGGCGTCCGCTGGCCGACGCTCCCGATGCGTCGAGGGGAAGATGCATGTCACAGTTGTGCCGCGGCCGGGCTCGGAGACGAGGCTGACGGTGCCTCCGTGCAGCTCGACGAAGCTCTTGACGATGGACAGGCCGAGGCCGGGACCGCGGTAGCGGGTGCCCTGAGAGAAGCTCTCGAAGCGCTCGAACACGGCCTCGCGCACCTCCTCGGGGATGCCGCGGCCCTCGTCGGCAACCGTGAAGGCGACCGACTCGGGGTCCGGGCGCTCCGCTGCGAGCCGCACGGTCTGCCCGGATTCGCTGAATTCGATCGCATTCGATAGCAGGTTGAACAGGATCTGGCGTACGCGCTTCTCGTCGGCCTCGAACGCCCCGATGTCCTCGGGAATCCGGATGTCGAGCGCAATCGTCGATTCCGCCAGCCTGTCGCGCAGACCCTCGGCAGCGGCGAGGGCGGCGCCACGGATATCGACCTGGGATATCTCCAGCTCCATCACACCCGCATCGATCGTCGCGAGGTCGAGGATGTCGTTGATGATGGCGAGCAGCGCGCTCGACGAGGAGAGGATATAGCCGGTGTACTCGCGCTGCCGCTCGCCGAGTTCCCCCTCGGGCATGTCGCTCATCAGCTGGGCGAAGCCGATGATGTTGGTCAGCGGGGCGCGCAGCTCGTACGAGACCTTGTGAACAAACTCGTTCTTGATGCGCTCGGCCGTGAGCAGGGCCTCGTTGCGGTCCCTCAAGGCGCGCTCCATCCGAGCGGAGGCGCTGATGTCAGTGAACACGACGAGAGTCCCGCCGTCGGGCAGCGGCAGCACGCGCATATCGATGACGCTGCCGTCGCGCCGTTCGAGCCGTGCGGTGGCCGCCTCGCGACTGTCGGTCAGGCCCGTGACAGCGCCTCGCAGGACCTCCCAGACCTCTCCGTCCTGGTGCAGGCTGCGGCACCAGCCGATCACCTCCTCGACATGCGGCAACCCGCCGAGGCCTTCCGGCGAGAGCTTCCAGATCGCCGCGAAGGCTGGATTGTGCAGGCGCATCCGGCCGTTGCTGCCGAACACGACGATGCCCTCGTCCAGGGCCTCCTGGGTTTCGCGCTGCACACGGGGCGCCGCGACGAGGCGGCTTTCCAGGTCCAGGGCTGCGGTGATGTCCTCGAACAGGCAGGCGACGGCGCCGTCGCTCTGGCGGTTGCGGGCGGCCCGCAGTACCCGCCCGTCGGGGAGGTGCCAGAGCGCCTGGTCGTCGGCGGACTGCGGCGAGCGTGAGTCGAAGAGCCCGAGTTGCCGGCTGCGCCAGTCACGGTAGTCGGCCTGCTCGGGGAGCCGGCCGACACCGCGCAGCCGGTCCAGGATCTCTCCGTAGCCGGGAGCACCTGACAGGAAATCGTCCTCTAGCGACCAGATCTCCCGGAAGGCACGATTGTAGAAGGCCAGCCGCTGGTCCTGGCCGAATACGGCGATGCCGGCCGAGATCTGGTTGAGGGTCCGGGCGTGGATGTCCTCGCGCCGCGAAAGCTCTCGCCCCAGCCGCTCCAGATCGGTGATGTCGATGGCT
The DNA here is from genome assembly GCA_023435545.1 of Pseudomonadota bacterium. Classification (GTDB taxonomy): domain Bacteria; phylum Pseudomonadota; class Alphaproteobacteria; order Rhizobiales; family Tepidamorphaceae; genus Tepidamorphus. The sequence continues at coordinate 4,476 of JAEYRQ010000508.1, forward strand.
ATGCCGCCGGCGCAGCGGGTCCCCTCGACCTCGTAGAGGTCGAACACGCGCCGCGTATCGCCGATTGCCCGCGTCATCTGGACATGCGCCACTCCGTCCGGGCCTCGTACCGCCGCCAGGCTGCGCTCGGATTCGGTCGTGACAAAGCTCTGGCCGCCGGCATCCGGATGCTGCGTGCCGATTGCCCGCACATATGCCGAGTTCATCCAGGTGGGGCGGCCGTCGGCATCGGCGATCCAGACGGGCGCCGGCAGGGCCTCGAGCAGGGTCTTGAAGCTCTCGCTTTCGCGTACCAGGCGCTTGTATCCGTCATAGATCTCGGCGAGTTCGCGGCGCTGGCCGGCGAGGTCGCGCAGTCGCAGCACCGCCCGACCGCCGGCAGTACGGCCGTCTGCCTCCACATGGCCGCCGGAGCGTGCACGAAGCATCAGGTTGAAGCCCTCGCCACGGCCCCGCAGCAGCGCCAAGGCGGTCTCGAGCTCCAGCGCGGAGTCCGGCTCGAGCCATTTCCCGAAGGCGAGCAGGTCGGTCTCACCGGCCGGCAAGGCCTTCGAGCGCCCCGCCTCGACATGAATCTGCGGTGTCTCGTCATCCGCCGTCCAGACGACGAGCGCCTGCTGCTCGGCGGACAGCAGGACTTCGGCGCGGTCTATACGCGCGTTGAGTTCCGCGGCGCGCTCCGCGCCGAGACGGATCTCATCGGACAGCCGGCGCCGGGTGCGCACCAGCAGGATCGCCACGGTCACGGCGAAAGCGAGGATGCCCAGCAGCAGGCTCAGAGCAACGAGCTCCTCCTGCCGGATCTGCAAGTTGATCGAGCCCAGCAGCGCCTCGATGCCGGCGCGGGCCTCCTCCATGGGGCTCAGCGTCTGTGCCGCCGCCGGGAGCGGGACGGCCGCCAGGACGGAAAGCAGTCCACCGGCGGGACCGATAACCGGCCGCAAGCGCAACTTCGCCCGCCGGCTCGAAGTCATTCCGCCAGTCCCTCGACTATTCGGTCACGAACGGCACCATTGCGTCGCGCCGGCCCCTGGCCTCAGGCCCCCGCCCAAGGTAACGAATCATCCATCCGTAATCTAACCGCAAACCGCCGTCCGGATAACCGCTGCCGGCAGCATGCCCTGGGAATTGCCGTGCCGGTGTCGCGGAGAGATGGGCGCGCGCCAATTCCGCGCGCCCATCGACGTCAGTACCGGTAGTGGTCGGACTTGTAGGGACCGTCCTGCGAGACGCCGATATAGTCGGCCTGCGCCTTGGTGAGATCGGTCAGCTTCACGCCCAGCTTGGCCAGATGCAGCGAGGCTACCTTCTCGTCGAGACGCTTGGGCAGCACGTAGACCCTGTTCTCGTAGCGGCTGTTGTTGGTCCACAGCTCGATCTGGGCAAGCGTCTGGTTGGTGAACGAGGCCGACATCACGAAGCTCGGATGGCCAGTCGCGTTGCCGAGGTTGACCAGCCGCCCCTCGGACAGAAGGATCATCCGCTTGCCGTCCGGAAACTGGACCAGGTCGACCTGCGGCTTGATGTTGGTCCACTTGTAGTTCTTCAGGGCGCCAACCTGGATCTCGTTGTCGAAGTGGCCGATGTTGCAGACGATGGCCATGTCCTTCATCGCCCGCATGTGATCCAGCGTCAGCACATCCTTGTTGCCGGTGGCGGTGACGAAGATGTCGCCGAAGGTGACGGCCTCCTCCATCGTCGTCACAGCGAAGCCGTCCATCGCCGCCTGCAGGGCGCAGATCGGGTCGATCTCGGTGACGACGACGCGCGCGCCGGCCCCGGCCAGGGACTGCGCCGAACCCTTGCCGACGTCGCCATAGCCGGCGACCACCGCAACCTTGCCGGCCATCATCACGTCGGTCGCACGGCGGATGCCGTCGACGAGGGATTCACGGCAGCCGTACTTGTTGTCGAACTTCGACTTGGTGACGGAATCGTTGACGTTGATCGCCGGGAAGGGCAGCTCGCCCTTCTTCTGCATCTCGTAGAGCCGCAAGACGCCGGTGGTGGTCTCCTCCGAGACACCCCGGATCGCATCGCGGGTGCGGGTGAAGAAGCCGGGCGTGGCGGCGAGGCGCCGCTCGATGGTCGCGACGAGCGCCTCCTCCTCCTCGTTGGAGGGCGTTGGCAGGGCGGCAATGTCCTTCTCCGCCTTGGCGCCGAGCAGGATGTAGAGCGTGGCGTCGCCGCCGTCGTCGAGGATCATGTTGGCCGTTTCGCCGCCCGGCCCCTGGAAGATCCGGTCGATGTAGTCCCAGTATTCAGCGAGGGTCTCGCCTTTCACCGCGAAGACCGGAGTTCCCGTCGCCGCGATCGCGGCTGCGGCGTGATCCTGGGTGGAGAAGATGTTGCAGGAGGCCCACCGAACTTCCGCGCCCAGCGCCTGGAGCGTCTCGATCAGCACCGCCGTCTGGATCGTCATGTGCAGCGAGCCGGCGACACGCGCGCCTTTCAGGGGCTGCGAAGGGCCGAATTCCTCGCGGGTCGCCATCAGCCCGGGCATCTCAGTCTCGGCAATCTCTATCTCCTTGCGCCCCCAATCGGCGAGCGAAAGGTCCTTGACAACGTAGTCGGCACTCATGTGGCGTCCCTTTGCGAGAATCTGTGGCTGGGGCTGGACCGGCTACGCGGATGCGCCCCGGGCGGATTGCCGCGCTCTATAGCAGCCGGGGCGATGAGTCTCAACGCCGACCGGCCGCGGCGACGGCACCGTCACTCCTCGCCGAAGCGGTCCTCGACGAGCCGGGCGAGGGCTGCGACCGCCGCCTCGGCCTCTGGTCCCTCAGCGGAGATCCCGATCTGGCTCCCCGGCCCTGCGCCGAGCGCCAGCAGTCCCATGATCGAGGTGCCGGCGACCGACTGCCCGTCCCGGCTGACGGAAATCTCAGCCTCGAACTGGGCGGCGCACCTGACGAATTTCGCCGAGGCGCGCGCATGGAGTCCCCGCTGGTTGACGATCTCGACGACCCTCTGGCTCGGGCGGCTCCGATCCATGCCGGACCTGTTCACTTGCCGCCCGACAGCACTTCGCTCGCCACGCTGATGTACTTTCGGCCGGCATCCCGTGCCATCGTTCCCGCCGCCCCGAGGTCGACATCGCCGCGCACGCTCGCCAACTTGATCAGCATAGGCAGGTTGACGCCCGCGACCACCTCGACATTGGCGGTCTCCATCACCGAGATGGCGAGGTTGGACGGAGTTCCACCGAACATGTCGGTCAGCACGATGACACCGCTACCGCTGTCGACTTTGGAGACGGCGGCCAGGATGTCGTTTCGCCGCTGTTCCATGTCGTCGTCCGGACCGATGGAGATCGTCTCGAACTGGTCCTGCGGTCCCACGACGTGTTCGAGCGCCGCACGGAACTCTGCGGCGAGGCGGCCGTGGCTTACGACGACAAGACCGATCATGCGATGCTGGGTTTCCCGCGGGCCTCGTACTTGCGCCTAACGGTGGCCGCGCACCGATTTGCCGCCCCGCCGGCCCGTGACGGGACATTGCGGAGCCCGCGCATCTTGGCTGGCATGCCGGACGGATTCAAGCCCGAATGCTGTGGTGCGGCAAGGCTGCGTCAGGCAGGCTCGGCGCGACGGCCGCCGACGGGCTCCGCAGTCCGTCCAACCATGCCAGGAGAAGCGTGGGGTTCAGTCGGCCGCGCTCGGGCAGGGCGAGGCGCGGCAGCGCCACCGACAGAAGGATGGCGGACGCCGGCTCGGGCAGACGGTCGACCAGCTCGTCAGCGACCAGATCGACGACAGCCGAGACTACGGCCCGATCGATCTCGGTGGTCGGCATCGGGCCGATTCCCCGCAGTTCCAGTAGCCCGCTGATCGGCTCCGGGCAAAGGGCGACGAGCCGACCCGCCAGCGGCCGCAGATAGACGGCATCGTCGGCGACCAGGCGGATGCACACGCGGCTGCCCGCGTGCTGCAGAAGGCCCGCGGCCAAGCTGGACTTGCCGCTGCCGGGCCGTCCCCGGACCAGAACCGCCGTCCGGCCGATGAGGACGCAGGTCGCCTGGACAAGGACTGGTCCGGCGTCGTCCCCGACCGCCACGCCGCGGCTGGTCATCGGCCATACCTCATCAGGGACGCCCGCGCCTATTCATGGAATGCCGGCAATCGCACGCCAAAGCGGGCGCCCGCCACCTCCCCCGTCCGCTTCTTTCGGTTCTCGGCCCATATGCGGCCGCCATGCGCCTCGACGATCTGGCGGGAGATCGAAAGTCCAAGCCCCGAATGGCTGCCGAACACCGCGCCGTCGCCGCGGTCGGTGTAGAAGCGCTCGAAGATGCGGTGGGCGTTCTCCTGCGGAATGCCGGGGCCGTCGTCGTCCACGATGATCTCGATCTCGTGACGCAGGCGCCGGCCCGATACGCGCACCGTCCCATCAGGCGGCGAGAACGACTTGGCATTGTCCACCAGGTTGTTGACGACCTGGCCGAGACGGGTGTCGCGGCCGGCGACGAAATACGCGGCGGGATCGTCGGCTTCGGCCACGGTCAGTTCCACTCTGGCCTCGCCGTCGCGGCGCACCTCGTTGGTGAGGGAGACGACGGTCGCCAGAAGCTGAGCGATATCGACCGGCTCGACATCGGTGCGCGCCAGTTCGGCGTCGAGCCGCGAAGCATCGGAGATGTCGGTTATGAGCCGATTCAGGCGTTCCACGTCCTGCTGGACCACCGCGATCAGACGGGCACGATCCTCCGGCTTCTTGACCAGTGGCAGGGTCTCGACCGCGCTCTTCAGCGACGTCAGCGGGTTCTTCAGTTCGTGGGCGACGTCGGCGGCGAAGCTCTCGATCGCCTCGATGCGCTGGTAGAGCGCGCGCGTCATGTCGCGCAGCGCACGGGACAGGTGGCCGATCTCGTCGTTGCGGTCGGAGAAATCGGGAATATCCGCCCGCGCCCGCGTCCCGTAGCGGACCCGCTCAGCAGCCGCGGCGAGACGGTGGACGGGGCCGGCGATGGTCGAGGCGAGCAGGATCGACAGGCCGAGGGTGACCACGGCGGCGACCAGGAATATCCTCAGGATGGCCAGCCGCTCGGCGGCGACGATGGCATCGATGTCGCCGCCCTGGGTGGACAGCAGGAGGGCACCGTGCACCGCACGGAAGCGCTGGATCGGCACCGCGACCGAGACGATCAGCTCGCCCTTGTCATTGACCCTGACGATGCTCGCCGAGGAGCCGTTCAGCGCTGCGTCGACCTCGGCGTAGCCGCGTCCGCCGACCGGTCCGATTTCCTCGTAGAGCGGCAGGTCGCCGCGCCGGAACCACAGGCGCACCTCCTCCCAGGCCCGCACAAACCAGTTCGGGCGGTCGGTGGCGGGCGGGGGCAACTCGTAGCGCAGGATCTGTCCGCGGGCGAAGATGTGGCGTGAGTCCAAAACCAGCACGCCGTCCCGGTCGTATATTCGGGCACGCGTCCGGGTCGGCGAGATCAGGCGCCGCAGGATCGGGGCGACCTTCTCCGGGTTTATCAGGAATTCCAGGACGCCGAGCTGTTCATCGGTGGGGGACAGGCTCTGTCCCTGGTCGAGCTTCAGCAGCATTTCGGGATCGATCCTGAGCGCCTCGGGATCGGCGACGGCCGAGGCCGAGATCGCCCCGGCGATGATCTCCCCCTGAGTGAGCAGGCTCTGGACGCGGGCGTCAATCAGGCCTTCGCGGAACTGGTTGAGGTAGAGGATGGCGCTGACCATCGCCACCAGCCCGGCCAGGTTCAGGATGGCAATGCGGCGGGTAAGGCTTGAGAAGGCGTGATCGAGGACATAGCCGCCGATGCGGCTCGCCCGGCGGCCCGGCTGCTCGGCCGGCCGCTCGGTTTCCTCCTCGCTCTGCCAGCGCTGGTCGGCCTCGACTGTCATGCCGCCGGCTCAGACCTCCTTGAAGCGGTAGCCGACGCCATAGAGGGTCTCGATCATGTCGAAGGCGTTGTCGACTGCCTTGAACTTCTTGCGCAGCCGCTTGATGTGGCTGTCGATGGTGCGGTCGTCCACATAGACCTGGTCATCGTAGGCCGCGTCCATGAGGGCGTTGCGGCTCTTCACCACGCCTGGCCGCTGCGCCAGGGCCTGGAGAATGAGGAACTCCGTGACGGTGAGCGTCACCGCGGCGCCGTCCCAGGTGCAGGTATGGCGCTCGGGGTCCATCATCAGCTGCCCGCGCTCGATGGCCTTGGAGCCTTCTTCCCGCGGCGCGGTCGTTTCGCGCGGGTTCGCCCGCCTCAGCACTGCCTTCACACGCTCGACCAGCAGCCGCTGCGAAAATGGCTTCCGGATAAAGTCGTCGGCGCCCATCTTGAGGCCGAACAATTCGTCGATCTCCTCGTCCTTCGAGGTGAGGAAGATGACGGGGATCTCGGTCTTCTGCCGCAGCCGCCGCAACAGCTCCATGCCGTCCATGCGCGGCATCTTGATGTCGAGGATCGCAAGGTCGGGCGGCGAGACGCTCAGCCCCTCGAGCGCGGACGCGCCGTCGGTGTAGGTCTCGATGCGATACCCTTCCGACTCGAGTGCCAGCGACACTGACGTCAGGATATTGCGGTCGTCGTCGACGAGGGCGATGGTCGGCATCTGCAGCGGACTCTCGGTGTTGTTATGGTTCCGGCGCCACTCAACGTGCCCGGTGGGCGAAAATGTGGCGACAGCCCACCGCCATTTCTATAGTGCTGACGCAGTTTAGTGGGGAGAAGGTCAACTGTCATGGTTCCAATCAAGAGGATTTGCCTATGGCCGACTCCAGGCACGACGACTTTGATCCGATACGCGCAGCCCGGCATGTCCTGAGGCTGGCGCTGACGGGCTCGCTCGCTACCCTCGACGAGCGCGGCCATCCCTTCGCCTCGCTGGTGACCGTCGCCACGACGCTCAGCGGCGAGCCGATCATGCTGCTGTCGCAACTTGCCGTTCATACGCAGAACCTGTCACGCGATCCGCGCGCCTCGCTTCTACTGGTGGCGCCGGGCGGCGAGGGCGGCGACCCGCTGGCGGGCGCCAGGCTGACCGTCAGCGGTACGGTCACAGTCGTGCCCGGCGGCGCCCCGCACGCGCGCCGATTCCTCGCCCGCCATCCGGAGGCGCAAGGCTATGCCGGCTTCCGCGACTTCGCCTTCTATGAAATGGCGGTCGACAGCGCCCATCTGGTCGCCGGCTTCGGCCGGATCGTCGGTATCCCCGGCGAGGACCTCCTCTTGGATGTTCCGACCGACCATCCCCTGGCGGAGGGGGAGGCGGGCGCCGTCGAGCACATGAACGAGGACCATTCGGACGCGGTCGCCCTCTACGCGACCAAGCTCTTGGGCCTGCCACAGGGAAGCTGGCGGCTCACCGGGATCGATCCGCTCGGGATCGACATGCTCGACGGCTCGAGCGCCGCCCGGCTGGATTTTCCCGCACCGATCAGCGGACCGGGCGAGCTGCGCCGGACTCTGGTCGACCTGGCCAACGAGGCTCGTGGCAAGGCCGCGTGATCGCAGGTTATTCTTGACGTATACATTGGCCGGCGACCCGTATCGGGTCGTCGGCCGTCCGGAACCTCTGCGAAGCGGCCCGGTTTACTGCCAGTATGACTTTTGCTTGTCGCTGGTGACCTGAGGCATTAGCTTGCGCCGACCTCGATGAGCGGGGGTTCACCCGGGGACGGTGGTCTTGTCCGCAACGACGGACGCTGGAGGCGGGGCCTCCGGGGCGGAAGGTTCGGGAGACGTTCAGTGAAAGAGACAGGGCTTCACAATCCGGCCGCGGGCGCCGGGGACCTCGGCTTCCATGATCTGGCCGAGCTTCGCTGGAACTGGAACGAGGCGCAGCTGCTCGAAGCCGCGGTGGCGGATTCGGAAGGCATGCTGACGGCGGCGGGCGCGTTTGCCGTCTCGACCGGCCAGCACACCGGCCGGTCCGCGAAGGACAAGTTCGTCGTCCGCGACGCGGCGACCGACCCGGTCATCTGGTGGGACAACAACAAGCCGATGTCCCCCGAGCACTACGAGCGGCTGCGCGCCGACATGATCGCTCACGCGCGCGGCATGCGCCTCTACGCGCAGGACCTCTACGGCGGCGCCGATCCGAAGAACCGGCTGCATGTACGGCTGTTCGTCGAGCAGGCCTGGCACGCCCTGTTCATCCGCCACCTGCTGATCCGGCCGGACCGGCACGATCTCGGCCACTTCACGCCGGAGTTGACGATCGTCGACCTTCCCGGCTTCCGCGCCGATCCGCAGCGGCACGGCTGCAGGTCAGAGACAGTGATCGCCTGCGACCTGTCGCGCGGCGAGATCCTGATCGCCGGGACTTCCTATGCCGGCGAGATGAAGAAATCGGTCTTCACCGTGCTGAACTACCTCTTGCCGGCGAAGGGCGTGATGCCGATGCACTGCTCGGCGAATGTGGGCCGGGGCGGTGACGTCGCCATCTTCTTCGGCCTGTCGGGCACCGGCAAGACGACGCTCTCGGCCGATCCGGGTCGCATCCTGATCGGCGACGACGAGCACGGCTGGGGCGCCGATGGCATCTTCAACTTCGAGGGCGGCTGCTACGCAAAGACCATCCGCCTGTCGGAGGACGCCGAGCCGCAGATCTACGCCACGACCAAACGCTTCGCGACGGTGCTCGAAAACGTCGTCGTCGACGAGACGACACGCGAGCCTGACTTCGACGACGGCAGCCTCACCGAAAACACGCGCTGCGCCTATCCTCTTCACTACATCGACAATGCCAGCGAGACCGGCCGGGCCGGACATCCGAAAAACATCGTGATGCTGACCTGCGATGCGTTCGGCGTGATGCCGCCGATTGCGCGGCTGACGCCGAGCCAGGCGATGTACCATTTCCTGTCCGGCTATACCGCCAAGGTGGCGGGCACCGAGAAGGGCGTCACCGAGCCGGAGGCGACATTCTCCACCTGCTTCGGCGCGCCGTTCATGCCGCGCCATCCCAGCGTCTACGGTAATCTGCTGCGCGACCTGATCGCCCGGCACGGGGTCTCCTGCTGGCTGGTCAACACCGGCTGGACCGGCGGGCGCTACGGCGAGGGCCGCCGCATGCCGATCGGCGTGACGCGCGCGCTGCTGACGGCGGCGCTCGACGGCTCTCTCGCGGGCGCGCCGATGCGCACCGATCCCGTCTTCGGGTTCCAGGTGCCGACGACGGCGACCGGCGTCGATGATCGCATCCTCGATCCGCGCACGACCTGGGCCGACCCCGCCGCTTATGACGCGCAGGCCGCCCGGCTGGTGGCGATGTTCCAGGACAACTTCGCCAAGTTCGAGAGCCACGTCGATCCCGACGTGATCGCCGCGGCGCCGGAACTGCGGGTGGCGGCGGAGTAGCCTCCACGACGCCGGGGCGATCCGAAACACAAAGGCCGGGCAATGCGCCCGGCCTTCTTAATTCTCCGTTTTGTTCGGCGCCCCGTCAGGCCCTCACCGCCTGCAGGAAGCGGTCCACCTCGCGTCGCATCGAATCGGCGTGGCGGGAGAGGTCGCCTGAGGCACCGAGCAGCATCTTCGACTGCTCGCTGGACAGGCCCACCGCGCTCGTCACCTCGGCGATGTTCTGGTTCGCTGCGCGGGTTCGATGCGTCGCCTCCTCGATCGAGCGCGAGATCTCCGAGGTGGCCACGCCCTGCTCCTCGATCGCCGCGGCGATGGCGGTGGCGATCTCGTCGATCTTGGCGATGGTGTCGGTAATGCCCCGGATGGCGTCGACGGTGTCCTCGGTCGCCTTCTGCATGCTGCCGATCTGCGCGGAGATCTCCTCCGTCGCCTTGGCGGTCTGGCCGGCCAGCGACTTCACCTCCGAGGCGACGACTGCGAAGCCGCGTCCCGCCTCGCCGGCGCGGGCCGCCTCGATTGTGGCGTTGAGGGCGAGCAGGTTGGTCTGGTTGGCGATGTCGTTGATCAGGCTGACCACCTCGCCGATTCGCTGGCTCGCCTCGTTCAGCTCGTTGACGCGGGCATTGGTCGAGCGGGCGTCATGGACGGCCGTGGTGGCGATTCGGGCGGATTCGGCGACCTGACGGCTGATCTCGTTGATCGAGGCGGACAGCTCCTCGGTCGCTGCGGCCACCGACTGGACGTTGGAGTAGGCGGTCTCCGTAGCCTCCGAGACGATGCCGGCGCGGTGGGTGGTGTCCAGCATGGAACTGGCCATGGTGTCGGCGGCGCCGTGCACGCCTTCCGCCGATTGCAGCACCTCGGTCACCACGCCCTGCACGGAGTTCTCGAAGGTTTTCGCCAGATCGAGCAGGGACTGGCGCTTGTCGGCTTCCGCCTTCTCCGCTTCCCGCTTGCGCACACCCTCGAGGTCGCGCATGTCCTCGGCGTTCCGCTTGAACACCTCCATCGCGCGGGCAAGGTCGCCGATCTCGTTCTTGCGGTCGGAGCCGGTGATGGTGATCGCGGTGTCGCCGCGGGCGAGGCGGTTCATGTTGTCGGTCGCGGTGCGCAGCGGCCCGATGATGGTCCGGGCGATCATGTAGGAAACGGCTGCCACGACGAGAATGGCGAGCAGTGAAAGCAGGCCCTGCTTGAGGAGAGCGTTGCGGAAGGCTGTGCCGATGTCGTCGGTGTAGACGCCGGTTCCCAGAACCCACTTCCACGGCCTGAATTGGCTCACATAGCTGAGCTTGGGGGAGGGCTCCTCCGCGCCCGGCCGCGGGAAGTCGTAGGCGACGAAGCCGCCGCCGTCGCGCATGGCGATGTCGACCATGTCGCGGGTATAGTAGCGGCCCGAACTGTCCTGGGCTTCCCTGCGGGACGTGCCGACG
>JAEYRQ010000518.1 GCA_023435545.1 Pseudomonadota bacterium
ATATCAGCCAGGCGCTCGCCCCGATCGCCCGGATCGCCGGCTACGACGTCACCATCGTCGATCCGCGAACCGCCTTTGCGACCGAGGACCGGTTCCCCGACGTGCGGCTGATCGCCGAATGGCCGGACGTGGCGCTGCCCGAGGTCGGTGTCGATCGCTGGACGGCTTTCTGCGCGCTGACCCACGATCCGAAGATCGACGATCCCGCGCTGATCCACGCGCTGGAGAAGGGATGCTTCTACATTGGCGCGCTCGGCAGCCGGAAGACACACGCCCGGCGCGTGGAGCGTCTTGCGGCAGCAGGCCTCGACGAGGCTGCCATCGCCCGCATCAAGGCGCCGATCGGGCTGGCGATCGGCGCCCAGAGCCCGGCCGAGATCGCGGTGGCGATCCTCGCGCAGGTGACGGCGGCGCTGAGGCTGGAGCCGGAGGCCGCATGATCTTCGGCCGGGTGGCGCTTTCGGAGGCCGAGGGGGCGATCCTCGCCCACAGCCAGCGCACGCCCACCGGCGTCGTCAAGAAGGGCACGCGCCTGGCCGCCGGTGACCTTCAGAAGCTTGCCGCAGCAGGCCTCGAGGAGATCGTGGCAGCGCGGATCGAGCCCGGCGACCTGCATGAGGATGCGGCCGCCGCTCGCCTCGCGCAGGCGGTTGCGGGGCCGAGCCTTCGGGTCGAGGATGCCTTTACGGGACGCGCCAACCTGTTCGCGACGGCACCGGGCGTCCTGACGGTGAACCGGGCAGCGATCGATGCCTTCAACCGTATCGACGAGGGGATCACGGTCGCAACGCTTGCCGAGTTCTCGCCGGTCGTCGACGGCACGATGGTTGGGACCGTGAAGATCATCCCCTTCGCGGTTCCCGGCGCGGCCGTCGAGGCGGCGCTGCGCGATGTTCCCGCCGACGGGCTGTTTCGGGTGATGCCCTACAGGGCCGCGCGGGTCGGCGTGGTGTCGACCGTATTGCCTGGTACTTCGGAGAAGATGCTCGCCAAGACCGCGCGCGTGCTCGCCGAGCGCTTGGCACCGTCTGGATCGGAAATCCTGAACGAACAGCGCGTAGCCCACGACGAGCAAGCCGTCGCCGATGCCCTGCGCGGTCTGGCGGAGCGGGGCGCCGACCTCTTGCTGGTGTTCGGCGCCTCAGCGATCGTCGACCGCGGCGATGTAATCCCTGCCGGGATCGAGGCAAGCGGGGGGAACGTCCGCCACCTCGGGATGCCGGTCGATCCGGGCAACCTGCTGCTGATCGGCGATCTGGGGGGCGTCCCGGTCATCGGGGCCCCCGGCTGTGCGCGGAGCCCGCGCGAGAACGGTTTCGACTGGGTGTTGCAGCGCCTGCTCGCCGGAATGGAGGTGAGTGATGCCGACATCACCGGCATGGGCGTTGGTGGGCTTCTGATGGAGATCGAGAGCCGGCCGCAGCCGCGCGCCGCGCCAGAGCCGGAGGGCCGGCACAGAATCGCCGCCGTCCTGCTGGCCGCCGGTCGGTCGCGACGCATGGGCGGGCCGAACAAGCTGCTCGAGGAAGTCGGCGGCCGGCCGCTGGTACGCATCGCCGCCGAGGCGGCGCTCGAGAGCCGTGTCGGGCCGGTGATCGTCGTTACCGGCCACCAACGCGAGCGGGTCGAGGCGGCTCTGGCGGGCCTCGATGTCGGTTTCGTCCACAATTTCGACTACGCGGACGGCCTGTCCACGTCGCTCGCCACAGGTATCGCCGCCGTTCCCGCCGAGTGCGACGGTGCCGTGGTATGTCTGTCGGACATGCCGGGCGTGACGGCGGTAGCGATCGACTCGCTGATCGACAAGTTCGATCCACAGGCTGGGCGTGCGATCGTGGTTCCCACCGCCTCGGGCAAGCGCGGCAACCCCGTGGTATGGGCGCGACGGTTCTTTCCCGCGCTGATCGCGATTCGGGGTGATGTCGGCGCGCGGCACCTGATCGGCGAGAATTTGGAGCTCGTCGCCGAGGTCGAGGTAGCCGGCGATGCCGTGCTGTCGGACGTGGACACGCCGGAGGCATTGGCGCGCCTGCGCGGTGGGCAGGGCGTCGAAAGTTGAGGCACTGTGCCGGAGAGTCTGTCAGCACTCACTTCAGTGTGCTGCTAATCGCATGATATTAAAGAACTATTCAGGTGCAAGGGTGTTGAATCGGTGAATCGCCGTGGCACAATCGTCATGGTTTCGTCGATGTGGAGACACCCATGGTCGCTGTGGAATTCGAGTCGCAGTTGAGAGGGTATGGCCTGACGACGGCGCAGATCCTCTATCGCCTTCCCGACCACCCCAGGCTGCTGCAGGAATTCGTCTGGCAGCACTACGACCTCGCGCCGGACTTTCCGGCCCTCTTCCGATTCCTCGAGTTCTGGGACCGGGAGATCGAGGGCCCGATGCATTCTGTGCGCGTCGCCCACAACAAGCTCGTAGGGCCGAGCGACTGGCGCTCGGCGGCCGGGATCTACGGCCTCCATTGAACCTGCTGCCGCTTCGCGGTAGGTGAGTGCCTGGACGGCAGACGGACCTCCGCGGTCCGACATGGGACATTGCGACTGTCGTCCAGACCGCGGAGACCGAAATGCAGACATCAGAATCGCGGCCCTCCGGACGGGGGGCCTCGGAGGCGCTCGCGGCATCAGCCGCTCTGGCCGATCGCGAGGGCCGGATTACGACGACGGCGCTTCTGCTCGTGGTCGTCTTGACCGTCGTCTGGGGAATCTCGTTTCCGGCGATGAAGGTCGTGCTGACCGAGATGCCGGTCTTCACCTTCCGTATGCTCTGCCTTCTGGTGGGCGCCGCCGGCGTGGCGGTGGTTGCGCTGGCCAGCGGCAGCAGACTTGTGCTGCCCCGCCGCTTGTGGGGCCCGTTGGTGGCCTGCGCAGTCTTCAACATCAGCATCTGGCACGTGCTGTCTGGATACGGCCTGCAGGTGTTGCCGGGGGGCAGGGCGGCGATCCTCGCCTATACGATGCCGTTCTGGGCCGTCGTCTTCGGTGCGCTCCTGGTCGGAGAGCGGATCACCGGGTTCAAGGTCGTCGGCCTGCTGCTCGGATTCGCGGGCCTCGCCCTCTTGATCGGGCCCGACTTCTCGGCCGTTGCCGCCGCGCCGCTCGGCGTCCTGGCTATTCTCGGCGCCGCGGCATCCTGGGGCTTCGGCACCGTTCTGCTCAAGCGGGTGTCCTGGGAGACCCCGGTGCCGGTCATCGTCATGTGGCAGTTCCTGGTGGGATCGCTGCCGATCATCGCCGGGGCGCTCCTGTTCGACGACTGGGACTGGCAAATGAGCCCGCAGGCCTGGGCGGCCTTCGGTTTCGTCCTCGTCGGACCGATGATCCTCTGCCACATCGTCTGGTTCTCGATCGTGCGCCTGCTCCCGGCATCGGTGGCGGCGATCTCGACGCTCGCGATCCCTGTCCTCGGCGTGCTGTCCAGCGCCTGGTGGCTGGGCGAGCATGTCGGCTGGGCGGAATCCGGTTCGCTCGTCCTGGTCTGTTCAGGACTCTTCGTCGTGCTGGTTCTGCCGGCGATCAGATCCGGCCGCAACACGCCGCCCGCGACCTGAGGGTCCCGGGACCGGCCTCTCAGGCCTTCTGGCCGTAAGGCGGACGCGGGATCGCCTTGTGGGCGGCCTTCAGCGCGTTTGACCACCGATCCTGCAGGTCGTGGAAATATGGCTCGTCGTGCTCGATCCGGTAGTTGAGCTCGATCTTCAGCTTGTCGCGCCTGAGCATGACCAGGTCGATCGGCATGCCGACGCTCAGGTTCGACCGCATGGTCGAGTCCATCGAGATCAGCCCGAGCTTCAGGGCGTCGTGCAGGTCGGTATCGTAGCGCACCGCGCGGTCGAGGATCGGCTTGCCGTACTTGTGCTCGCCGATCTGCAGGTAGGGCGTGTCGGGCGTCGCCTCGATGAAGTTGCCGGCCGAATAGACCATGAACAGCCGCAGCCTGCCGCCGCGCACCTGGCCGCCGACGAGGAACGTCACGTCGAAGCCGGCCGCCTGCTGCTCGAGCGACTTGCCGTCCACCCTGTAGACCTCGCGGATCGCCCGGCCGACGAATTGCGCGGTCTTGAACATGCTCGGCTGCATCCAGATGGTCTCGGGTTCCGCCGAGCCAGGCTGGTCGAGCCCCTCGTTCAGCACGCTGAGGACCGCCTGGCTGGCGGCGAGATTCCCGGCCGAGCACAGTGCGATCACCCGGTCGCCGGGCCGCTCGAAGACATGCAGCTTTCGGTACAGCGCGATGTTGTCGAGCCCCGCATTGGTACGGGTATCGGCGATCATCACCAGTCCGTCGTTCAACAGAAGGCCGACACAGTAGGTCATGGGAGAATCGTAGGAAGCCCAGCTGCCAAGGTTATAGCTTGGCTCCCGGCCGCGTGTGAATGGCCGGCATCACTGCTGCGGGCCCGCGCTGGAGATGTCCACCCGCACGCCAAGCTCCTCGGCGCTGCCGCCGGCCTGCGAACCCCGCACCGGGGCTGCCCCCAGATAGTCGAGCCCGACCGCCACCCGGACATAGTTGGCATTGGCGCAGACGCCGTTCGCCGGGTCGAACGCCACCCAGCCGAGGTCCGGTACATACGTTTCCGCCCATGCGTGACCCGCATCGCCTGTCGCCGTCGTCTCCCCGTGCAGGAAGTAGCCGCCGACATAGCGCGCGGGTATGCCTATGGAGCGGGCGGCGCCGATGAAGATATGGGTGAAGTCCTGGCAAACCCCGTGCCCCAGCCGAAAGGCTTCGGCCGCCGAGGTGCCGCTGTCGGTGCGGCTGGTGTCGAATGTCATCCGCTTGTGCAGGTCCGCCAGGAGTTCGTGCAGCAGTTCCAGCCGGTCGGCGCGCCCTGCAAACTGGCGCGCGTACTCCTCCAGTGTCGCGTCCGGCTGCGTCAGCGCGGTCTCGCGGAGATAGAGCGACAGCGGCAGCCGCTCCACCGCGCCGGCCACGACGCCGGAGGTGTCCTCGGTCTCGACGTCGCCGTCCACCGTGATCCTGAGCCCTTCCACCGATCCCATCAGCGTGAACGTATGCACGATGTTGCCGAAGGCGTCCCAGCGCTCGCTCAGCTTGCAGTCGTGGTCGACCTCGATGCGCCAGCGCCTGACGTGCTGTCCGTCATGGCTGCGCGGCGTCAGGCGCAGTTTCTGGATGACGTACTTCGCGGGCGTGGCGTAGCGATACGTCGTCGCGTGCAGGACATGGATGCGCATGGCTCAGACGAGATACTGGTCGGTTATGGCCGCGCCGAGGCGGTTGTTCTCCGTGATGAAGGATTGCAGGAATTCGTGCAATCCGCCCTGGAAGATCTCTTCCGTCCGCGCGTTGCGCAGCTTTGCGTGGAGGCGGCGCGCCTGCCTCTGGCTCTCGCCCTGCCGCCCGTAGGTGCGGGCGAGCTCGTCGAGGAACATCGCGAGATTGGCATAGCAGCTCGCCAGAGAACGAGGCATCTCCTCGCGCAGGATCAGGAGGTCGGCAACCAGCCAAGGCTTGATGGAATCCCTGTAGACCCAGTGATAGGCGGTGAGCGCGGACACCGAGCGCAGGATCGTCGACCATTGAAAATAGTCGAGACCGCCCCCAACCGGCTCCGTATCGGGCAGCAGTACGTGGTACTTCACGTCGAGGATGCGTGCGGTGTTGTCGGCCCGTTCGATATACACGCCAAGCCGCGAGAACCAGTAGGCGTCGTTTCGCAGCATGGACCGGTAGGCGGAACCGTCGACCCGCAGCGATACCTCCTTGACCCATGAGATGAACCGGTTGAGCCCGGAGGGCGATACGTCCGCCGACCGGAACCGGTCCATGTCGATCCACGCGCCGTTGATCGCCTCCCAGGTGTCATAGGTCAGCGCGGTGCGGACGGCACGGGCATTGGTCCGGGCGATCTCCAGGCATCGACGTATCGAGGCGGGATTTTCCTCGGCGAAGGCGAGATACTCGAAGACGTTCTCGGCCGTCGGCTCCTTGCCGGTCGCCACGAACGCGTCGCGGCACGCAGCCACAGAGAGCGCGGAATCCCATTCGTTGGTGACCCCGTCCGACGTGCCCGGCACGGAGGCCATGCGCGAGGCCGCGTGCAGGACCCGCGCGATGTTCTCGGCGCGCTCGACGTAGCGCGACATCCAGAACAGGTTGTCGGCGGTCCGGCTCAGCACGGCGCGGGCGCCCCGCGGAATTGCGCGTTTGTCTCAGCCATCGATCACCCACGTGTCCTTGGTGCCGCCGCCCTGGCTTGAATTGACAACGAGCGAACCCTCCTTCAGCGCCACCCGGGTGAGGCCGCCGGGGACGATGCGCACGCGGTCCGCGCCGCTCAGGACGAAGGGTCGCAGGTCCACATGGCGCGGTGCCAGCCCCTTGTCGACCCAGGTCGGGCAGGTCGAGAGCGCCAGCGTCGGCTGGGCGATGAAATTCTCCGGCTCCGCCTTCAGCTTGGCGGCAAATTCCTCCCGCGTCGCCCTGTCGGAGGCCGGCCCCACGAGCATCCCGTAGCCGCCGGAGCCGTGCACCTCCTTCACCACCAGTTCCTCCAGATGCTCCAGCACGTAGGTGAGCGCCTCCGGCTCCCGGCATCGCCAGGTCGGCACGTTCTTCAGGATCGGCTCCTCGCCGAGATAGAAGGAGAGGATCTCCGGCATATAGGAGTAGATCGCCTTGTCGTCGGCGATACCGGTGCCGACGGCGTTGGCGAGGCTGACATTTCCGGCATCGTAGGCGGACATCAGCCCGGCGACCCCGAGGGCGGAATCCGGCCGGAAGGTGAGGGGGTCGAGGAAATCGTCGTCAACCCGTCGATAGATCACGTCGACACGCTGCAGCCCTTCGGTCGTCCGCATGTAGACGATGTCGTCGCGCACGACGAGATCCCGGCCCTCGACCAGTTCGACCCCGAGCTTGTCGGCCAGGAAGCTGTGCTCGTAGTAGGCGCTGTTGAAGGGGCCGGGCGTCAGCAGCGCGATCGTCGGCTCGCTGGTCGCGGTCTGCGGTGCGATTGATTGCAGCGTCGCCAGAAGTTCCTCCGGATAGTTCTCGACCGGACGGATGTGATGCCGGGAGAACAGTTCGGGGAACAGGAGCATCATCACTTCCCGGTTCTCCAGCATGTAGGAGACCCCGGAGGGCGTGCGCGCATTGTCCTCCAGCACGTAGAACGTCTCCGGATCGACGCGCACGACGTCGATGCCGGCGATCGGGACGTAGATGTTGCCCGGCACTTTCCGACCCATCATCTCCGGGCGGAAGGCGGGATTGGCGAAGACGAGTTCGGGTGGCAGGATGCCGGCCTTCAGCACGTCCTGGGGACCGTAGATGTCGCGCAGGAAGGCATTGATGCCCTTGACCCGCTGCTCCAGTCCGCGCGCCAGCCGCGACCATTCCTGCGCGGTCACGATCCGGGGAACGATGTCGAAGGGAATGATGCGTTCCTCGGCCTGCTCCTGGCCGTAGACCGCGAAGGTGATGCCGATGCGGCGGAACAGCAGTTCGGCGTCGAGGCGGCGTTGCTCGATCAGGTCGGCCGAGGTTTCGTCGAGCCACTTCCGCAGGCCGAGATACGGGACCCGGCAGCCGTCGGGCGAACCCAGCATTTCGTCGAAGAAGTCTGCTCCCATGTCCTCCCCTGCGGAGCCGCCTCTCACACAACCACTATGCGGCAGTTTGGTTCACCGACGCAAACCGTAAGACAATCGGGGCGTCGGTGCGAGGGCGATCGATGGGCGCTGCCTGCCTCAGGATTGTGCAGGCGCCGCATTGCGTCGAGGTCGTGCCGGTTTCAGCCGCAGGCGAGAAAGGTTGCGTAGGTGCCGGATTGCGCCACCGCGGCATGCGTCACGCGCGCGTTGAGCATATTGGCGTTGTGGCCGGACGACCGGCTCCACGCGGCGACAAGATCCTGCGGCGTATGCTGATTTCGCGCGAGGTTCTCGACGCAGACGGAATAGCCTGACCGTTCGAAGCGGGACCGGAAACCGTCGTGATCCAGTGTTCCTCGCCTTGCCATCGCCGCACTGTGCTCCTGGGCGAGCCGGTGGAGCTTGGGATCACCGGACAGCCGCGCGAGTCCTGCAGCTCCGCGGTGACCATTGATCTGACGCATCGAGCCGCTCTCGAACTCCGTTGCGACCCTGATCGGCGTGGCCATCGCGGCAAGCAGCAGCACGGCGATCGAGGCGGCGAGGAGCCTCGGGATGGCCGGCGGGAGCACCATTCGCTGCCTCGCCAGTCCGGCCATTGCGCCGCGCTTCGCGGCACGGTGGCGATGGGGTATCGACATTGGACTGAATCGCCAATCCCTGATCGGTCGCTTCAAGCCCATATGGCAGTGTCGCAATGGAAACAAGCGGTGCCGGACATCTCCCCGTTTGGTTCGTGTCCATTGCTGCTGACGCTGGCGTCCGCCCAATGTCGATCCCAGTAAGGAGGCCGCCTCAGCTGTCCAGTTCCCAGTCCGCGGGCACCCATTGCAGCCGGTCTCCGTCGGCAACGATCCGTCCGAAACCGGGGAAGGGCATATGGGTGGCGGCGAGCAGGGCGCGCTCTTCGGCCGCCCGCGGGAACAGCCTGGCGCGCATGGCGGCGGCGGCATCGGGATCCGGCTCGAAGGCGATCCCAATGTCCGTCCGCGCTGGATGAATGGCCGGATCGAACAGCGCGTCGCCGACGATCAGCAGGCTCTCGCCGCCATCGGCGATGCGATAGCCGGTGTGGCCCGGCGTATGGCCGCGCAAATCAACCGTCGAGATAGCATTCGTCAAACTACGTTCGCCGTCGAATCTCTGCAGGCGGGGCAGCGCGGCCACGTGCGCGGAGGCCTCGAAGCTGCTCTTCAGAAGTGGCGGGGCAGCGGCGGCGCGGGCGGGGTCGGTGAAATAGGCAACGTCGTCGCCGTGAATGTACACCTCCGCATCGGGGAAGGCGGGCCGTCCGTCGAGGACAAGGCCGTTGATGTGGTCCGCATGCATGTGGGTGATGAGCACCGCGTCGATGTCGCCGGGGGCGATCCCCATGGCCGCCAGCACGCCGGGCAGTCGTCCGGTGGTCGGCGCCCCGGAGTAGCCGGTGTCGATCAGCACAAGCCGCTCGCCGTCGTCGACGAGCCAGACGGTGAAGCCGAGGCGGAACGCTCCGTTGGAATGCCTCGCAAAGCGCGCCGCGAAGGCCGCTTCGACGTCCTCGGCGGGTGCGCCGGTGAACACTCCGAATGGCGCGTCGATGTAGCCGTCGGACAGGGCCGTAACTTCCACGGCGCCGACCTTTCGGCGGGCGACGGGCGGCACGAAGGCCCGAGGGTTGGATGCCTTGGCATCGCCAGGGCCAGGGACTGCGGCGGCGAGCGCCGAGAGCCCCATACCCAAACCGAGGGAACGACGCGTAACGTTGAACATGATGCTTCTCCTTACAGTAACGTTGCTTTGGAACTAAGATGACCAGTCATCTTATATATCAGCATAGTGTGGTGGTCGACGGGCCCAGAACTGGCACCTCTACGGATTCAGGACTGTGGTGAGCGTACGGTGGAACGCAGCGGTGGCGCGTGTGTCTCGCTCGACCTTGGCGCGCTGCACGGCACCGTGCCATGCGCCGATGAGAAAACGAGCCAGCGTCTCGGCGGGAAGGGCGCTGCCAATGGTGCCGTCCTCCTGCCCCTCGCTGAGGCAGGCAGCGAGTTGCGACGTCCAGTGCGCGTACAGGGCCGCCACGTGGTCACGCAATTTGTCCGAGATCGGCCCCGCCTCGACCGCGAAATTTCCGCGCATGCAGCCAGCCGCGTAGGAGTCCTCCGAAATCAGCCGGTCCAGAGCCTCGAAATGCGCGCGCACCCGGTCTGGGGCGGGCTCACTGCCGCTCAGCAAGGTGCATGCCGGACCGCCATTATCCCAATAGTCGTCCAGCGCTGCGCAGGCGAAGGCCTCTTTGCTCTCGAAGTGATTGTAGAAGCTGCCCTTCGGCACCCCGGCGGCGGCCGTGATCTCGGCCACGCCGCTGGCGCTGAAGCCGTGACGGTGGATGACGTCTCGGCCGGCGGCGAGGATGCGGTCTCTGGAAGAAGGACGAGCCATGCCACTCAATATGACCAGTCGTCTCAAAGCTGTCAACGAGCGCCTTCACCGAAAGTGACGATCGCAAGCAGGGCCGCTGGAGGCGACCTGCTCCCCTGGCGGCGGCTGTCGTTGGACCCGCAGGGATGCTGAAAAGGTGCGCCCCGACCGTCCGGAGAGGTCAATGGCCGGGCGGGTCCTTACAGT
>JAEYRQ010000565.1 GCA_023435545.1 Pseudomonadota bacterium
TCTCGATGTGGTCGCCCTCCTGCACGTAGAGGTGACGGCCCTTCGGGATGAGATACTCCCGCGACTCCTCGCTCTCGTCCTCCGGCACGATGCGGATCCGGCGCTTGTTCTTGTAGTCGCGCTCGAACCGCACGGTTCCGGTGATCTCGGCGATGATGGCGTGGTCCTTCGGACGACGCGCCTCGAACAGCTCCGCCACCCGCGGCAGACCGCCGGTGATGTCGCGGGTCTTGGCGCTCTCCAGCGTGATGCGGGCGAGCACGTCGCCGGCCTTGACCTCCGCCCCCGGCTCGATCGCGATCACGGTGTCGACGGCGAGCAGGTAGCGGGCATCGCCGCCGCGCGAGAGCTTCTTCACCTCGCCGTCCTTGCCGCGGATCACCAGCGCCGGACGCAGCTCCGCGCCGCGCGGGTTGGTCCGCCAGTCGGTGACGACACGCTTGGTGATGCCCGTCGACTCGTCGGCCGTCTCGATCAGCGAGGCCCCCTCGACCAGATCCTCGAAGCCGACGACGCCGTCGACCTCGGTGATGATCGGGCGGGTGTAGGGATCCCACTCCGCCAGGCGCTGGCCGCGCTTCACCGTGTCGCCCTCGTCCACCCTGAGGCGGGTGCCGTAGTTGAGCCGGTGAACCGCGCGCTCATTGCCCTCGCCGTCGACGATGACGAGCGAGACCGAGCGGCCCATGACGATGATGGCGCCCTGGGAATCGCGCACGACGTTGCGGTTCCGCATCTCCACCTTGCCCTCGAAGTTGGACTCGATGAAGGACTGCTCGGCGATCTGCGCCGTTCCACCGATGTGGAAGGTGCGCATGGTCAGCTGGGTGCCCGGCTCGCCGATCGACTGGGCGGCGATGACGCCGACCGCCTCACCCATGTTGACCGGCGTTCCGCGCGCCAGATCGCGGCCGTAGCAGGTTCCGCAGACGCCGTTGCGGGTCTCGCAGGTGAGCACCGACCGGATCTTGATGCCCTGCACCTGGGCCTCCTCGATCCTCTCGACGTCCTTCTCCTCGATCATCTGGCCGGCCGGCACGATCACCTGGTCGTCACGCGGGTCCAGGACATCCTCGGCAGCCGTTCGGCCGAGCACGCGCTGACCGAGCGACACGATGACCTCGCCCGCATCGATCACCGCGGCCATGGTGATGCCGCGGGCCGAGCCGCAATCCACCTCGGTGATGATCGCATCCTGCGCCACGTCGACCAGACGGCGCGTCAGATAGCCGGAGTTGGCCGTCTTCAGCGCCGTGTCGGCGAGACCCTTGCGGGCACCGTGCGTCGAGTTGAAGTACTCGAGCACCGACAGGCCTTCCTTGAAGTTCGAGATGATCGGGCTCTCGATGATCTCGCCGGACGGCTTGGCCATCAGACCGCGCATGCCGGCAAGCTGCTTCATCTGCGCCGGCGAGCCGCGGGCGCCAGAGTGGGCCATCATGTAGATCGAGTTGATCGGCTTCTCGCGGCCGCTGTCTGGCTCGAACTCCACCGCCTGGATTCGCGCCATCATCTCGTCGGCGACGCGGTCGGTGCACTTCGCCCAGGCGTCGACGACCTTGTTGTACTTCTCACCCTGGGTGATGAAGCCGTCGTTGTACTGCTGCTCGTACTCCTTGGCCAGCTGGCGGGTCTCCTCGACCAGCTTCTCCTTCGTCTCCGGAATCACCATGTCGTCCTTGCCGAAGGAAATGCCGGCAAGGCAGGCGTGGCGGAAGCCGAGCGCCATCATCCGGTCGCAGAAGATAACCGTCTCCTTCTGCCCGCAGTGGCGGTAGACCGTGTCGATGGCGTTGGAGATCTCACGCTTGGTCAGCGGCCTGTTGACCACCTCGAACGGCACCGCAGGATGCTTCGGGAGAAGCCGGCCGATCAACATGCGGCCCGGGGTCGTCTCGACGATCCGGGTCGTTTCCTCGCCATTCTCGTCGAAGGCGTGCACACGGCCCATGACCTTGGTGTGCAGCGTCACCGACTTCGAGTGGAGGGCATGCTCGATCTCGCCCACCGAGGCGAAGGCCATGCCCTCCCCCGGCTCGTTCTGCCGCATCATCGACAGGTAGTAGAGGCCGAGCACGATGTCCTGGCTGGGCACGATGATCGGCTGGCCGTTGGCCGGGTGCAGGATGTTGTTGGTCGACATCATCAGCACGCGCGCCTCGAGCTGGGCTTCCAGCGACAGCGGCACGTGCACCGCCATCTGGTCGCCGTCGAAGTCGGCATTGAAGGCCGCGCAGACCAGCGGATGCAGCTGGATCGCCTTGCCCTCGATCAGCGTCGGCTCGAACGCCTGGATGCCGAGGCGGTGCAGCGTCGGCGCCCGGTTGAGCATCACCGGATGCTCGCGGATCACCTCGTCCAGGATGTCCCAGACCTCGGGCTTCTCCTTCTCGACCAGCTTCTTCGCCTGCTTCACGGTCGAGGACAGGCCCTTGGCCTCCAGCCGCGAATAGATGAACGGCTTGAACAGTTCCAGCGCCATCTTCTTGGGCAGGCCGCACTGATGCAGCTTCAGCTCGGGGCCAACCACGATCACCGAGCGGCCGGAATAGTCGACGCGCTTGCCGAGCAGGTTCTGCCGGAACCGGCCCTGCTTGCCCTTCAGCATGTCGGCGAGCGACTTCAGCGGGCGCTTGTTGGCGCCGGTGATGACGCGGCCGCGCCGGCCGTTGTCGAACAGCGCGTCCACCGCCTCCTGCAGCATCCGCTTCTCGTTGCGGATGATGATGTCGGGCGCACGCAGCTCGATCAGCCGCTTCAGACGATTGTTGCGGTTGATGACGCGGCGATAGAGGTCGTTGAGGTCGGACGTCGCGAACCGGCCGCCGTCGAGCGGCACCAGCGGACGCAGGTCCGGCGGGATCACCGGGACGATGGTCAGGATCATCCATTCCGGCTTGTTGCCGGATTCGATGAACGACTCGATCAGCTTCAACCGCTTCGCGAGCTTCTTCGGCTTAAGCTCCGAGGTGGACTCGGCAATCTCGACCCTGAGGTCGGCGGCGAGCTTCTCGAGGTCGAGCGCCGACAGCAGGTCGCGGATCGCCTCCGCGCCGATCATCGCGGTGAAGGCGTCCTCGCCGTACTGATCCTGGGCGTCGAGGTAGTCCTCCTCGTTGAGGAGCTGCCCCTTCTTCAGCGGCGTCAGGCCCGGCTCGATGACCACGTAGTTCTCGAAGTACAGAATCCGCTCGAGATCCTTCAGCGTCATGTCGAGGATCATGCCGATGCGGCTCGGCAGCGACTTCAGGAACCAGATGTGCGCGACCGGGGCCGCCAGCTCGATATGGCCCATGCGCTCGCGCCGCACCCGCGACAGCGTCACCTCGACGCCGCACTTCTCGCAGATGATGCCCTTGTACTTCATGCGCTTGTACTTGCCGCACAAGCACTCATAGTCCTTGATCGGACCGAAGATGCGCGCACAGAACAGGCCGTCACGCTCCGGCTTGAACGTGCGGTAGTTGATCGTCTCCGGCTTCTTGATCTCGCCGAACGACCACGACTTGATCTTCTCGGGACTCGCGATCGAGATCTTGATCTGGTCGAAGGTCTGCTGCGGCGCAGTCGGGTTGAAGAGGTTGAGGACTTCCTGGTTCATGTCCTGCTCCCTTTGGGCCGGGGCCGGGATCGTCGATCCCGGTCCGGCGGAATAAGAAACGGCGGCTTTCGGTCGCGGCGGCTATTCGGCGGCGTCCGCCGGCGGCGGCAGCATCGGACCCGCAGGTGGCGGGTTGGTGCGGGCGCGGCTGGTGGTCAGCTCGACGTTGAGACCCAGCGAGCGCATCTCCTTCACCAGAACGTTGAAGGATTCCGGAATGCCCGCCTCGAACGTATCGTCGCCGCGCACGATCGCCTCGTAGACCTTGGTGCGGCCGGCCACGTCGTCCGACTTCACCGTCAGCATCTCCTGCAGCGTGTAGGCGGCGCCGTAGGCCTCGAGCGCCCAGACCTCCATCTCGCCGAAGCGCTGGCCGCCGAACTGCGCCTTGCCGCCCAACGGCTGCTGGGTGACCAGGCTGTAGGGGCCGATCGACCTGGCGTGGATCTTGTCGTCGACCAGGTGGTGGAGCTTCAGCATGTAGATGTAGCCCACGGTCACCTTGCGGTCGAACGGCTCGCCGGTACGTCCGTCGAACAGCTTGACCTGGCCCGAGGACTCGAGCCCCGCCTTCCCCAGCATCTCGACGATGTCGCCCTCGTGGGCTCCGTCGAACACCGGGGTCGCCATCGGAACGCCGTTCTTCAGGTTGTCGCCCAGTTCGGCCAGTCCGGCCTCGTCGAGTTCGGCTATGGTCTCGTCCTTGCCGTAGATCCGGGCATAAGCCTCTTCCAGCCGCTGTGCCTCGCCGCTTCTGCGGTAGGCCTCGATCGCCTGGCCGATCTGCTTGCCGAGCCCCGCGCAGGCCCATCCCAGATGGGTCTCGAGGATCTGCCCGACATTCATCCGACTTGGCACGCCCAGCGGGTTGAGCACGATGTCGACATGCGTGCCGTCGTCGAGGAAAGGCATGTCCTCGATCGGCACGATGCGGCTGACCACGCCCTTGTTGCCGTGGCGGCCGGCCATCTTGTCGCCCGGCTGGATCTTGCGCTTCACCGCGACGAAGACCTTGACCATCTTCATCACGCCGGGCGGCAACTCGTCGCCGCGCTGCAGCTTCTCGACCTTGTCGAGGAAGCGCTGCTCGAGCCGCTTCTTCGATTCGTCGTACTGCTTCCTCAGCGCCTCGACCTCGGCCATCCGCGCCTCGTCGGCGAGGCCGAACTGCCACCACTGGCCGCGCGGCACCTCGGACAGCAGGTCGCGGGTGATCTCGACGTCCTTCTTCACGCCCTTGGGACCGCTGGCGGCGACCTGGCCGGCCAGCATGTCCGCGAGACGGCCGAAGACGTTGCGGTCGAGGATCGCCTGCTCGTCGTCGCGGTCCTTCGCCAGACGCTCGATCTCCTCGCGCTCGATGGCGATGGCTCGCTCGTCCTTCTCGACGCCGTGCCGGTTGAAGACGCGGACCTCGACGACCGTGCCGGTGACGCCCGGCGGAACCCTCAGCGAGGTGTCGCGCACGTCGGACGCCTTCTCGCCGAAGATCGCGCGGAGCAGCTTCTCCTCCGGCGTCATCGGGCTCTCGCCCTTCGGCGTGATCTTGCCGACCAGGATGTCGCTGGCGTTCACCTCGGCGCCGATATAGACGATGCCGGCCTCATCGAGGTTCTTCAGCGCCTCTTCCGACACGTTCGGGATGTCGCGCGTGATCTCCTCCGGCCCGAGCTTGGTGTCGCGGGCCATCACCTCGAACTCCTCGATGTGGATCGAGGTGAAGATGTCGTCGCGCACGACGCGCTCGGACAGAAGGATGGAATCCTCGAAGTTGTAGCCCATCCAGGGCATGAACGCGACGAGGATGTTGCGGCCGAGCGCCAGCTCGCCGAGATCGGTCGAGGGACCGTCGGCGATGATGTCACCCTTCCTCACGACGTCCCCCACCCGCACCAGCGGACGCTGGTTGATGCAGGTGTTCTGGTTGGACCGCTGGAACTTCATCAGCCGGTAGATGTCGACGCCCGACTTGCCGGCCTCGATGTCCTCGGTTGCGCGGATGACGATACGGGTCGCGTCGACCTGGTCGATGACGCCGGCACGGCGCGCGGAAATCGCCGCGCCCGAGTCCCGGGCCACCACCGCCTCCATGCCGGTTCCCACCAGCGGCGCCTCGGCGCGCACCAGCGGCACCGCCTGGCGCTGCATGTTGGAGCCCATCAGCGCGCGGTTGGCGTCGTCGTTCTCCAGGAACGGGATCAGCGCGGCCGCCACCGAGACGAGTTGCTTGGGCGACACGTCCATGTAGTCGACCTTGTCGGGCGCTGCCATGAGCACGTCGCCGGCATGGCGGCAGACCACGAGTTCCTCGACCAGGCGGCCGTCGGCATCGAGCACCGCGTTGGCCTGGGCGATGTGGTGGCGCGCCTCCTCCATGGCCGAGAGGTACACGACCTCGTCGGTGACGTGGCCGTCGCGCACCTTGCGGTACGGCGTCTCGATGAAGCCGTACTTGTTGACCCGCGCGAACGTCGCCAGCGAGTTGATCAGGCCGATATTCGGGCCTTCCGGGGTCTCGATCGGGCAGATGCGGCCGTAATGCGTCGGATGGACGTCGCGCACCTCGAAGCCGGCGCGCTCGCGCGTCAGGCCGCCCGGCCCAAGCGCGGAAAGCCTACGCTTGTGAGTGATTTCCGAGAGCGGGTTCGTCTGATCCATGAACTGCGAAAGCTGCGAGGAGCCGAAGAACTCGCGCACCGCGGCGGCCGCCGGCTTGGCGTTGATCAGGTCCTGCGGCATCGCCGTGTCGATCTCGACCGACGACATGCGCTCCTTGATCGCGCGCTCCATGCGGAGCAGGCCGACGCGGTACTGGTTCTCCATCAGTTCGCCGACCGAGCGCACCCGGCGGTTGCCGAGATTGTCGATGTCGTCGATCTCGCCCTTGCCGTCCCTCAGGTCGACCAGCGTCTTGATCACCGCCAGGATGTCTTCCCTGCGCAGCACGCGCACGGTATCCGGGCAGTCGAGCTCCAGACGGATGTTCATCTTCACCCGGCCGACCGCCGACAGGTCGTAGCGCTCCGGATCGAAGAACAGCGAGTGGAACATCGCCTCGGCCGCCTCGATGGTCGGCGGTTCGCCCGGACGCATCACCCGGTAGATGTCGAACAGCGCCTCCTCGCGGGTCTCGTTCTTGTCGACCGCCAGCGTGTTGCGGATGAACGGGCCGGCGCTGACATTGTCGATATCGAGCACGGAGATCGCGTCGAAGCCGGAGTCGGCGAACATCTGCAGCATCTGGGCGGTGATCTCGTCGCCCGCCTCGGCATAGATCTCGCCGGTCTCCACGTTGACCATGTCGGTCGCCAGGTAGAGGCCCATCACCTCCTCGTCGGAGATCTTCAGCGAGGTGAGGCCCTTCTCCGCGAGCTCCCGCGCCTTGCGCATGGTGAGCTTGCGGCCTGCCTCCCAGACCACCTAGCCGGTGTCGGCGTCGACGAGCTCGGACTGCGTCTTCACACCGCGCATGCGCGCCGCATCGAACGGACGGCGCCAGCCGCCGCCGGGGGCGCGAGTGAGCTCCAGGTGGGTGTAGAAGGTCGAGAGGATCTCCTCGGCATCGAGGCCGAGCGCCAGCAGCAGCGTCGTCACCGGCAGCTTGCGGCGGCGGTCGATGCGCGCGTGCACGATGTCCTTGGCGTCGAACTCGATGTCGAGCCAGGAGCCGCGGTAGGGAATGATCCGGCCGGCGAACAGCAGCTTGCCGGAGGAATGCGTCTTGCCCTTGTCGTGGTCGAAGAACACGCCCGGCGAGCGGTGCATCTGCGAGACGATGACGCGCTCTGTGCCGTTGACGATGAAGGTGCCGTTGTCGGTCATGAGCGGCATGTCGCCCATGTAGACGTCCTGCTCCTTGATGTCCTTCACCGACTTCGCGCCCGTGTCCTCGTCGACGTCGAACACGATCAGGCGCAGCGTCACCTTGAGCGGCGCGGCGAACGTCATCCCGCGCTGGCGGCACTCGTCGACGTCGTACTTCGGCGGCTCGAACTCGTAGCGGACGAACTCCAGCATCGCCGTCTCGGCGAAGTCGGAAATCGGGAAAACGGACGCGAAGACGGCCTGCAGGCCGCTGTCGTCCCGACCGCCGGCAGGGTCCTCGACCTGCAGGAACTGGTCGTAGGACGCCTTCTGCACCTCGATCAGGTTGGGCAGCGGCGCGCCCTCGCGGATCTTGCCAAAAGTCTTGCGAACGCGCTTGCGGCCAGTGAAGG
>JAEYRQ010000605.1 GCA_023435545.1 Pseudomonadota bacterium
GGAGTATGTCGTCCAGGACGGCGACGTGATGCATTTCCGCTTTGCCGCATAGGTCGAGGGTCGCGCATGACAGTGGAAGGGGACCGCCCGTGCCCGATCTGGCCGCCACACGCTTCGCCTTCGAGGACTTCGTCAAGGGCGAGACCATCGAGTTCCACACCGTCACGGTCACCGCCGACGATATCATCGACTTCGCCGCCGACTGGGATCCACAGCCGATGCACCTCGACGAGGAGGCCGGCCGTGCCACGCCGCTCGGCGGTCTCGCCGCCTCCGGCTGGCACATGATCTGCCTGATCATGCGCGGCATGTGCGAGGGCTTCCTGCTCGATTCGACATCCCAGGGTTCCCCCGGCGTGGACGAGGTCAACTGGCTGAAGCCGCTCAGGCCCGGCGACACGCTCACCATGCGCTACACGGTGCTGGACAAGCGCATGTCGCGCAGCCGACCGCATATCGGGCTGGTACACTTCCTCTTCGAGGCGATCAATCAGCGCGGCGAGACCGTGGCGACCATCCGGAACCCGATCATGTTCGCCCGCCGCGAGGCGGCGGAGGCCGCCCGGTGACCAGTTTCGAGGACCTCGAAATCGGCCACGAGGCCGAGATCGGCAGCCACACCTTCACCGCCGAGGAAATTGTCGCCTTCGCCCGGCGCTGGGACCCGCAGCCATTCCATATCGACGCCGAGGCGGCGGCGAAGAGCCTGTTCGGTGGCCTCTGCGCCAGCGGCTGGCACACCGCCTGCGCCTGGATGCGACTCAATGTCGACTATGGCAAACGGCTCGCCGCCGAAGCGATCGCCGCCGGTGAAGAGCCGCCGCGCTTCGGCCCCTCCCCCGGCATCTCCAACCTCAAGTGGCCGAGGCCGGTCTATGAGGGCGACACGATCTCGTATGGCTGGCGGATAACCTTCAAGCGGCCGCTGGCCTCGCGTCCCGAGTGGGGCCTGGTGCAATACGACGCATACGGCCTCAATCAGGACGGCCAGTCGGTGCTGACCTTCGAAGGCAAGTTCTTCATGGGCCGCCAGCGCGCCTGAGCGTACGAAGAAGGCCGGCGAGAGAGCCCCGCCGGCCTCATGACAAGTCCGATGCGGGCGTTCAGGCCGCCCGGAGTTCCGCGAGGAACCGGCCGACCTCGGACTTCAGCCGATCGGCCTCCTCCGACATCTGCCGCGAGGCATCCAGCACCTCGCTCGCGACGCCGCCGGTCTCGGTGCTGGCTTCGGCCACCGTACCCATGTTGGAGGAGACCTGGGCCGTTCCGGCCGCGACCTCCTGGACCGACCGCGCGATTTCGGAGGTGGCGGCGCCCTGCTCCTCCACCGCGGCCGCGATCGAGCCGGCGATGTCGCTGATCTTGGCGATGGTGTGCCCGATCCCGTCGATCGCCGAGACGGCCTCGGTGGTCGCCCGCTGCATGCCGGCGATCTGCTCGCCGATCTCCTCGGTCGCCTTGGCGGTCTGGCTGGCGAGCGTCTTCACCTCGTTGGCGACGACCGCAAAGCCCCTGCCCGCCTCGCCGGCCCGTGCCGCCTCGATCGTCGCGTTGAGGGCGAGGAGATTGGTCTGGGCGGCGATCGACTGGATGAGGCTCACCACCGCTCCGATCCTCTCGGAGGCTTCCGCCAGGCTGCGCACGCGATTGGTCGTCTGCTCCGCCTCGCTGACGGCCTCGCCGGCGATACGCGTGGATTCCGACACCTGGCGGCTGATCTCGGCGATCGAACTGGCCAGTTCCTCGGCGGTGGATGCCACCACCTGGACGTTGCCGGCCGCCTGGTCCGAGGCCTGGGCGGTTTCGCGCACCTGATCGCTGGTGCGGCTGGCGATGCAGGACATCCGCGTGGCGCTGTCCTGCATGTGCACGGCCGAGCTGCCGACGTTGCCGACCACGCTCTGCACGCTCGCCTCGAAGGAGTCCGCGAGTTGAAGACGGGCGATCCGCCGCTCCTCGGACGCCCGGTGGCGCTCCTCCTGGGCACGGGCATTGGCCGCCTCGATCTCCCGGGCATTGTCCCGGAACACCACCAGCGCCTCCGCCATCTCGGCGATCTCGTCCTTGCCGCCGGCCGGGATCTCGGCCTCGAGGTCGCCCTGGGCGATCGAGCGCATCGCGGTGCCGAGCGCCAGCAGGCGGTTGGTGATAGCGCGCGGCACGTAGACCAGCGCGAAGCCGAGCGCGACCAGCACGCCGATGCCCGCTGCCACCAGGAGCCACATGCGCGCCTGAGCCAGCGCGGACTCTGCGGCCGCGGCACTCGCCTGGCCGGCGGACTGTACGCTCGCCACCACCTTGGCAACCGTCAGGCCGAGTTCGTCGGCCTTCTCGCGGGTGCCGGCGAGTTGGATGGCACTGGTGGACTCGGCCTCCAGTTCCGCCATGCGGATCGATGGAATACCGCCTGCGCCCTGTGCGAACGCCATCAGGGCTGTGGCAGCCTTGGCGATCGCCGGCTCCTGGTCGGCGATGCTCGCCAGCGTCACCTCTAGATCCGACGACTCCCGGGTCACCTCGAGGATCGAGCGCGCCAAGGCGTCGCTGGTCGGCGCAGTCGCGGTCGCAGCGAGCAATCCGGCAAGGCGGTTGCTCTTGGCGGCGAGCTCCATGAGGTTGCTGAAGCGGGGCAACTCGACATCGATGAGACCGCGCATGGCCCTGTCGGAGTTGTTCTTGAGATCGATGCCCACCAGCCGGATGTTGACCTGGGCGGTGCGGATGGCCGGCGTTACGACCTCCTCGATCGTCTGCTCGAGCGAGCGGGCGAGGCCAACCAGACGCTCCACCTCGCCCGCGGCGTCGATGCGGGTCATGGGGCCGGCGTCCGAATCGAGCGCCAGCTTGCGTTGCTCGAACACGCTCTCATCGCCGATCGTCGTCTCCAGCAGCGCCCTGGCCGCCGTCAGGAGTTGCTCCATCTGCGGATCATCGCCGAGCTTGAGTATCGAGGAGTGCAGCCGCGAGGTCACCGGAACGGCATCCCGCCAGACGTCGTCGACCTGCCCGATCGTGGGGGCGTTCATGGTACGACCGATCGCACGGGCGAGCTGCATCGCACCGTCGCGCACGTCGTACAGCAGGATGAGCTTCCCGATCGTTTCCT
Organism: Pseudomonadota bacterium; assembly: GCA_023435545.1. Classification (GTDB taxonomy): domain Bacteria; phylum Pseudomonadota; class Alphaproteobacteria; order Rhizobiales; family Tepidamorphaceae; genus Tepidamorphus. The sequence goes on from JAEYRQ010000605.1 coordinate 3,107, forward strand.
CCGACAGCTTGCGCACGCCCTCGTCGGTCGTCGCGCCGAGACTGTCGGCAGCTTCGGTGAAGGCGTCACTGGTCGCTGCGATCAGCGGCGCCAGTTCATCGAGCAGCACCTCATGCGCTTCGGTCATGTGGGCGACCGCTTTTTCGCGCGCCGTCGCTGCATCGAGACGCTGGCTCACGAGCCCGTCCTGTGCCTCGACCGTTGCCAGCATCTGCCGGCTTTGGGCCTCGAGCGACTTGACCTGCTCGGGGTCGACACCAAGCTGCTCGAGCGCGCGGATCTGCTGATTCAGCGTCCCGAACCGGCTCCTCAGGCCCAGGAAGGTATTGTAGCGCTCGTCCTGCGTGCGGGCGCCATCCAGCATCGGCGCCGCCGCCGCCAGTCTGGCGCTCTCGGCCGCCACGTTCTGCGCGGCGGTGATGGCCGGCAGGCTGCGCTGCGTCACCGCGTCGAGTTCCGCGCGGATCGACCCGAACTGCACCAGCGCCACGCCGCAGGAGACGAGCCCCGCTGTTGCGACCGCCACGAAGGCGAAGGTGAGACGTCCCCGGAGGCCGAAGCCGCCGCGGCGGGCAGCCGGTGCCGGCTCGCCCGATTCAACCTCGCCGAGTCCCGGCTCCAGGTCGTCGATCGTATCGTTCTGCATGGATATCCCCCAGCGATATCAGCGCGGAGCATGGCACTCCCGGACTCCGGAATCCCTCACTAGCTGTGAATGTCAGGTTAAGGCGATTCAACTTTCGCGCGTCGAAGCGGTTACTACGTCGCGCAAGAAAAAGGCGCGGCGGCACTAGGCCACCGCGCCAGTCTCGGGAGGAAACGGATGGGCGCGTCGCGCCCGCTGGCGTCTCAGGCCCCGTCGGGCATCGGATACTCGTCGGCGTTCAGCACGACGCCCGGCCGCTTGGAGAAGTCGACACGCGGCGGGCTGAAGATGTCGATGAACACGGCGGGGCCATAGTTCACCTTCCGCGAGGTGTGGATGACCCGCGCCGGGATGATCAGCGTCGAGGGCGCGCCGTATTCGCCGTGGTCGTCCTCGCGCCACTCGGCCATGTCGGGCACCCACGGATAGCGCAGATGGTGCTTGTAGGTGCCCTGCAGCAGCACCGACGCCTGCTCGAAGTCGTCGTGCCAGTGCGGGCTGAGCTTCGAGGTGTCGCGCGGGGCGTCGGAAACCTCGAACATGTTGACCATCAGGCTGCGGCTGCGGAACAGCTTCGAGGGCATCGCCGCGCTCGCGCCGAGTTCGTAGTCGCCCAGCCGGTAGTGGCGGATCCGGTAGCCACCGACCGGCTCCGGCCACGGCTCGAGCGGCGCCACCTCCGGCCCGCCATCGGCATATCGCGCGGCGTTGCCGGCCTTCGCCATCAGGTCACCGGCCTCGCGCGAGAAGACCCGGGCGACATAGCCGCGATCGTTGACGGTGATGGCACTCTGGCCGGGTGGCAGGATCGTAACGGAGTCGCCGCCCGCCTCGAGCCGCTCGCCGCCGGCCTCAACCGTCGCCGACACGTTCGGCGGCAGCATCAGGAAGTATTCGTCGGGGTTGTCCGCCCGCTCCAGCCGGGCGCCGGGCTCGACCTGCGAGACCGCGACGACGAAATTCGCGCCGCGTGTCAGCCAGGTGCGGCTGCCCGGTTCGTCGGTGATCTGAGGCGGCTCGGCGTAGTGCCGGCCTTGGGTGGCTTCGCGCACCGGTATCGTCATGTCGTCCTCCCGTTCTGGTTCAGGCGGGCTTACCCATGTCTTCGACGAGCCTGAGAGCGGCCTGCCGCATGAATCCCTGGTCGGAGGAGACGATGAACGCACTGGCACCGAGCCCGGCGAACACCTCCGCCTCCTGCGGCCCGGCGACCATGATGCAGACCGGCTTGCCGGCCGCCCGCGCGGCCGCCAGGATGCGCTCCGCAGCCTGGCGCACCTCCGGCGCGTCCATGCCCGTCGCTCCGAAGGCGACCGCGAGATCGCCGCGGCCGATGAAGACCGCGTCGATCCCTTCGACGGCGACGATCTCGTCGATCTCGTCCAGCGCCTCCCGGTCCTCGATCATGGCAATCACAGTGGTCTGCGCGTCTGCCGCGTCCACATGCGGCCACATGCCGACGGCGCCGTAACGGCCTGCCCGGGTCGTGTTGGAGAAGCCGCGCCTGCCGCCCCGATAGCGGCAGGCCGCGGCGACCTCGCGAGCCTTCGCTACCGACAGGACGTGCGGCACCAGGACGCCGGTGGCGCCGATGTCGAGCATTGACAGAATGCTGGCGGCCGACGGCTCCGCCACCCTGACAATGCCCGCGGTCCCCGATGCGCGCGCCGCCAGCAGCCCCACGTCGATCGCCCCGCGGTCGAACGGACCATGCTCCTCGTCGATCACTACGAAATCGAAGCCGAGGTCGCCCAGGATCTCAATCGGCTGCGGCGCAGGCGTCTTGATGAAAGTCCCGAGCAGGCGCTCGCCGGCGATCAGGCGTTTTCTGAAATCGGACGCGGACGGGCGGCTGGCCAAGGGCGGCTCCTCCTGTTTCGAATAACGGAACGAAATCTTGTCTTTCGCAACAGATAGCCGGATGCTGACGAGCGGGTCAAGTCCGCGCCCGGGTCTGCGATCGGCCGCGAGGGCAAGGGACTGTAGCTGCCCGGAACCGGCTTGAACGACTCAGCGGACCAAGAGAGGCTGTCCTGCCGCAGGGGCAATCAGGGGCTCGACATGAACACCGACAATCGCATCACCGTCACCGACATCAACATCCCGTTCGGACGGCTTATCGTCATCTTCATCATCTGGGGCCTGGCAGCCGTCCCCGCTGCCCTCATCCTCGGGATCATCTTCTCGCTGATATCGGTGGTGTTCACCGGCTTCCTTGGCGGCATCATGGGCTTCACGAGCCACATGTAGCCGCCGGCGGTCCGGCCACCGCGGCCAGCCATGCACCGACGTCGGCCGGATCGAACGATCCGGCCCCGTAGCCGAGATGTCCGTCCGGCCGCACGAGAATCGTCGGGCCGGGACCAGGTGCGAAGGCTTCGGCGAGGTGGCCGGCGCGATCCTCGACCTCGAGCGTATGGTCGACGGGCGGCACCGAGCCATTCGGATGCACGAGATAGGCAAGCAGGCGCCCACGATAGGCCTCCCTCAGCGCCTCGACCGCGGCTCTCAGTCCGGCAAAATCATCCTGCCCGCTGGCCCAGACCAGCATCAGGTGGCAGGGCTCGTCGACAAGGTCGCGCAGGCGCAGGGTCCGGCCGAAGCCCTGACGCACCAGGCCATCCACCTCGGGCACGCGGTCGCCGGCCCGCACCGGGCACTCCCCGGCGACGGCAAGCTCGCGCGACAGCGAGCTGCCGCGATATGCGACATCGACCTGGGCGATGCTGCGCAGCTCCGACAATCCGCCCCGGTCGCCCACATGCTGCGAGGCTTCGTAGGCGCGCGCCCGCGCCACGACCTCGGAGCCGATCGGCCGCCGCTCCTCCCCGTAGCTGTCGAGCAGCGTATCGGGTGCGCCGTGCCGGATCACCGCCGCGAGCTTCCAGGCAAGGTTCATGGAGTCCTGCAACCCGGTATTCATTCCCTGCGCTCCGCTGGGGGCGTGGATATGTGCCGCATCGCCGGCGATGAAGGCGCGTCCGACGCGGTAGCGGTCGGCCAGCCGATGGCTGATCCCGAACACAGACGACCAGCGCAGCCGCGTGATCCTTGTCCCCGGCAGCGCAATGTCATCCAGCACCTGCTGGAAATCCTCCGCCGTCGGCGTCGGCCGATGGTCGACGAATGCGTAGTGGACCCCCAGGTCCTCAGGGCTTTCACCTGGCTCAGCCTTGTAGAGCGTGGAGAGGCGGAACCGCCTGCCACCGGGCAGCGGAATGCAGACCAGCATGTTGTCGATCCGCTCGCCGTCCTTCTTCAGGAACCGGTAGGGCATCCCGTGCTCCATCGGGCC